>JAHJRB010000052.1 GCA_018831025.1 Nanobdellota archaeon
ACACTCAATGCTATTAAAGCTAAGATAATATCTGTTGTTTTTCCTCCCATATAAGAGGCACTCTCTCCTTTCTTAGAAAGCATTTTCTATCACCTTTTTAATCGCTAACCAAATAACAATAGCTAATAAAATTAATAAAATGATTACAACGGTTTTACTTTCAATATATCCTCTCTTTCTCATTTTTTAACGTGAACGCTTTTTTCAAAGGGTTCCTTAAAAGCTTCCTGTGCTTATACCCATCACTCCTTTAGCCATGTAGTACAATATTATTGTAACTACAAACGCTATTATAATATAAAAAGTAACGCTTTTAAATAAATTTTTACCAAGCATATATTGCTGATTTAATTTATCTACTCCGTTTTCAATGTAATTAGCAAAAATTGTCATTATAATTGTTATTTCCACTAAATAAATCCCAACAACTAGCTGGAAAAAATAAGGAGGAATTACTTTAGATAATGGAAATATTTCTTGCAATACGCCAGTATTTATTCCGAAAATAGCTTCCTCTCCTCCACCTCCTCCTGATAAAGCAGGACCAAGCCCTACAACAACAGAGGTTATAGTATTCCCAATTCCAACAACAATTCCTGCAATTATAGGAGTTAAAAAATTAATCTGACCTTTTAAACTACTGATTACATCCGATAACAAATCTTTTAATCTTTCATTGACTTTGTGAACATTAGACATATAGCTAGAAACACTCATTAAGGAATGTGCAACAATTTTAGGACCTCTTTTACTACCTTCAATTAAAATCTCCATACTGCTTTTTATTATTCTACTAGGATACTTAACTAAAGCCCCAGCTTTTGGATTAAAAATTGCATCTCTAATACCCATTCCAAGATTTCTGATATTATAGGCAACCAAACTAAAGAAATCCCCAGTATTTGTTCCCCTCATTACTTCCGCAACTTTACTAAATGCTAACTCTGCAGGCAAACCATCTTCTATCCTATTTCCCAATTGAAATAAACTACCTGAAAATTCTTTTTCTAATTCCTTAGCATTCCCTCTGATCTTCATAAGATTTTTTGTTTTCAACTTATAATAAATGCTCAATCCTAAAGCAATACCAAAAGGAACTGCCAAACTTAAAAGCAAAGCAACAATTCCAAAAGGACCTTGTCTTTCTCCTCCTTCCATTTTATAACCAAAACTACTATGGTCAAAAAAAATTGGGATAAGTCCAATAAATACAAGTATGACTAAGAGAGGAATCGCAACTAATAATGGATCAACACTAATTCCTAAGAAATTAAGTCTGCTGTATTTTTCAAAGGTTTTACCTTGAACTTCAGTCGCATCACTTTCTCCACTAGGTCTTTTTTCTAAAATGCTTAAACCAAGAGAATAAACTAAAATAGGTAATACTAAATTATAAAAGAAAGCAATCCAATACCATTCAACCCCTATGAAAGCTCCAAGCATAGGCAAGATTACTAATCCCAAAATTGGCAATATAATTCCAAGCATATACAAATTAGTTATTGGATCTATTAATTCCTGAGAATAATGCATCATTCTTTCATGAGTCCCTTGCAACATATTTTCAAGAGATTTTTCTAAAATTTCCACCCTTCTACCTTCACTTGGTTCAAACAAGCTGCTTTCAATCAAATGGAAAGAATTTATGAAATCATTATGATATCCTCTCCAGCTTTCTAGATAAGTATCTAAACTTTCTCTTATTGTTGTATATCTCCCCGCTTCAACATCCCATATGATTTTTTTTAAATCATCAGAAAGTGGTGCATTCAAATTTTGAGCAGCAAATTTAACAGCATGTTCTAAATTACTTGTATGTCGCATGTACATTACTACATATAAAATACATAAAACCATCTGGTCTTCAATTTTAAGTCTTAACTGACTAGCAATTCTATTTGGTTTTTCCAATAAAAGTTTAATAAAAACAACACCTAATAAGATTAAGATAAAAGGGACTACAAACATAAACTCTCCTAAAAATAAAGACAAGAAGAAAACTAAAATCCCAATAAAAATAAAAAAGATTCCAGAAAAAAAAGCAAAAGTGGTAGCCCCCTCCGGGGTAATATTTAATCCTGTTCTTGAAATACTTTCCAATAATTTATTTTTTTTATTAGTACCAACATTAATTTTAATTATTTTTTCAGAAAAATTACATAATTTTTCATAAAGAGTTGAGCTTTTTCTTAATCTCTCTTCTTTAAATTGTTTATACTGTCTGCTAAATCCACTTAAGTCTCCAAATCTCTCTTCTAATTTTTTACTATACTTTTCTAAAATATCTTCGACCTCTTTTTTTCCAGCCATTTTAAACTCTTTTCATTTTAATCATTTTCTTCATCCATTCTTCCCATTCAAAGAAGATTCTTCTGGGTTCCAAATAACCTACTTCAGCTTTAACATTATTACCTATTCTATGAAACATATCATTAGATTTTATTACAAAACTAGCTTCAAGCAAATCTTTATTTTTTGTTTTTTGCGAGTAATTAACCAAAGCTTCTTTTATCTTAGCTCTTAAAACAATATTATCCCAAACTGCATCCCAATTACCGACCCACTCACTTACATTACTAGCAACACCTTTAATCACATCACTATCCCCATTCATTAACTCATCACTCGGTTTAAGCATATCCTCTCGGGTATCATACTTCATCAAATCAACAAAACCATTTTCTCTAAGCGGATCATCCTCCCATCTTTTCTTTACTTCAGTTATCTGCACAGCCCTTCTCCATTTATGCAACCCATCGGAACTTTTAACAGGATTACAAACAACTATAATATCTGTTGCTTTAAAACTAGTCTTAGGTACTTTTAAATCATTAACAACTCTATCATAAACACCATAAGGGCTGTCTCCATGAATTGTTCCCGCTACAACATTAGCAAGAGCTCCGATTCTCATAGCTTCATACAAAGCTTTAGCTTCTTCTGATCTTATCTCTCCAACAATCAAAGCACTATCCCCTAATCTCAAACTAGTCCTTATACCTTCACTAGCTTCCATCTCAGTCTCACTACCCGTTATAGCACTCCTTACTTTCATTGGTTGAATATTATAACCAAGTCCCCTTAAAGAATCGGCAGGTAATTCTAAGGTGTCCTCACATGTGATTATTCTATATTTCCTCATTATTTCAACTAAACAAGCAGCTAATAAACTAGTCTTACCACTACTTCTTGTTCCAGCAACTAACATCGTTCTACTCCCATCAATCAAAAAACTCAGCAATCCTGCAGCAAGTGGACTTATCATCCTGTTTTGCATAAACAGCGGTAAAGTCCAAGGCTTGTCCCTATGTCTTCTAAAAGCATATGCTAATCCCCAAGGACTAAGCGGTCTAGAGATTATAGCTACTCTTGCTCTAGCACCAGGCACAATCAATTCAGTATCCAGCACAGGATTAGCCTCATCTAATGGTCTTCCACTCAGCAATCTAAATTTAGTAGCCCAACTTTCAGCATCCTCTGTACTCGGAATTATATTTGTAACACATTCATCGTAATCTTGATGAACAATAAATATTGGAGTCTGACCAATAGGTCCGTTAATTGTAATGTCCTGTACTTTTTCATCTTTCAGTAAAACTTCCAATAGTCCAAATCCGACAGTATATCTTACTAAAATACTTGTTAGTTCCCTTAACTCTTTAAAATTTAAATCCATTCCCTGCTTCCCCGCTAGTTCTTGCAACATATCTTTTCCAATATTAAAGAAAGTAGCTCTCATCTTTTCAGGATCTATAAATTCCTCCGCTCTCGGTTTATGTTCAATTAAAACTCTTTTAGCAAGATCCAATAGTTCATATTTATCTTCGCTAATCTTAAACTCAGGAGGATTCAAAAAATATAAATTTTTTATATCATTAGGAGTTTCAAAAATAGTAACATCTGTGTTTTCATCAACCTTGTAGCTATCCACCTCCTCTCCTTCAACAGGAACTTTTCCCATTAATCTTGTAAACATAAAATCAGGAGTAATCTCTGCATGGAACAGTCTCTTATATATACCTCTATCTCCAATTTTATATCCACTTAAAAAAGGTCTAACTGCAACAATTAATCTTGTTTGGTCTAGCAATCCTATAAACTCACTTAATATAGCAATGTAATAATTGCTCGCTTCTATGTCTCTCACATCCAATAATCTCCGATTAATTAATTTCTCCTCTCTCAACAATCTCCTTAATTCAACATAAGTTCCAATAGGATCTCCCCTTAACATATTAACCAAGTTTTGCATTATTCCACGTTTCTCAACAAGGTAAGGAGCTCCTTCAAACCCTAAAAAGAATTTTTTAGATTTTACCATATGATTATACAAACTTGCAATCTGATTAAGCATTAAAGTTTGTTCAGACCCATAATGATAATTTCTTCTTTGTTTGAAAATAACTCTACTAATTTCAGGTTCTCCCGCTAGTTTAGCAACAATATCTGCCATACAAATAAAACTATCTTCTATACTAGGAACAAAACTAACTTTTTCATAATCCAATCTAATAACATTCTCTCCACCCTCTTTTAGAATTTCATAGTTAGCCAAGATTATCACCGCAACTTATTTATATTATCTTAAACTCAATAATAAATAACTTTCGATGTGAACTACTCCAGAAGAGCTTCCTGCTTCTCAAATTGGTGACTAGAACTCAAAGAATTCCCCGTCAGAGCAATCTCCACAGGCTTAAATTTGGACAGTCCCTGTCCTATTTGTTGCAACCCTAATTTTTTAATTTCTAAAGCTGAATTATAATCTCTTTCTATCTTCAAATTGCAATAAGAACATTTATGCGTTCTATGCCATATTTCTTTCTTTACATTATTTCCACATTGACTACATCTTTTTGTTGTACCTTTGGGGTCTACAAACAACAATAACTTACCAGCACTTTCAGCCTTGTAAGTTAAAAATTGTCTGAATCTACTCCAAGAAGCATCATATATCGACTTTGATAAATATTTACCCCGAGCCAAGTTTATTACTTGCAAATTTTCTAAAACAATAACATCATAATTGTTGGCATAAAATCTGCTTAATTTATGTAAAAAATCATTTCTATTATTGATTATCTTTTCATATTGTTTTGCTACTTTAACTCTTGCTTTTATTCTGTTTTTGCTTTTTTTTTGTTTTTTACTTAATTTTCTTTGTAGTTTTATTAATTTATTGGTATGCTCATTTAAATGTCTTGGATTTTTTATTTTATTCTTTTCAGAATCATAAATAAAATTTTCTAATCCTAAATCAATTCCAACTATTTGTTTAAAATGGTTTTTTCTTATTTTTTCTTTCTTTTCCTCTATAATTAAAGCAAACCATTTCCCAGAAGATTCTCTTTTTACCGTTATTTGCTTTATTTTACCATTAATGTTTCTATGGCATCTAATTTTTATATCCCCTATTTTAGATAAGTGTAATAACTGACATCTTTTTCCCCCATTAATTAATTTAAATCCAGATTGATTATAAGTGAAAGTCTTAAACCAATTAGTTCCTTTAAATCTTAATCTTCCTATTTTCCTATTATGTTTTTTTAATTGTGATAGTGCCTTCAAATTGGAAAACAATTGATAACATTCATATTGCAGAGTTTTTGAATAAACTTGTTTTAACTCTGGTTCACATATCTTTAAATCAGGAATTATTCCTTGTATTTGAGACCTATCTATTACTTTTTGTCTTTGTAATTCAGATAATAAAAAATTATAAGTTTCCCTACATTTATTTAATGTCCAAAGTAATTTTTCATTTTGTTGCTTATTAGGATATAATCTAAATTTATGTGTTAGAGTTATCATATTAAATCAACCATCCAGTCAAACTTATATTCTTGTGTCGTAGGAACTGTTTCTATATCTCTGATTATTCTAGGGAATTTTAATCTTATCTCCCTTATAATTCCATCATATTGCTCATAGTCCCTAGCACAAATGCCGATACTAAAATCATATTTTCCAGAACATTTACTCACATAAATAATATTCTTATGATCTTTTAAAAATTTGATAAATCTACTCTCCTCTTCTGTAGTTATATTATTACAAACAAATAAAACCCATATGTAGAGAGGATAACCTAATTTAGAAGAGTTTAACAGAGTATGATAGGCCCTTATTACTTTGTTTTTTTCTAATTTTTTTATTCTGTAAACTACAACATCTCTAGGTAATTTGGTATTCTTAGCTACTTCTGCGATGCTTTGTCTGGCATTTTCTTGCAATTGTTCCAAGATTGCTTTATCCTTACTATCTAATTTTACTTTTTCTCCATGAGTTATTTCAGCCATAATTACTTATAATAGGTTATTATTTATAAATCTTTCTATATTTTAAGTATTTTTTAATAAATAAGGATTTAAAATAAATATTTTACTATTAATTGAGAGTTAAATGAAAATATCTAATAAAACATTAGCAGGAATTACTTTAGCGGGAGCAATAGGAATTGGAGCTATATTATATGATACTGCAACTACTGAACTTATTTTTCCTAATGATTTTTATGAATATTTAGAATTAGATAATAGGATAAATTCGCATATCGAAAATGCTATAGTAAATCCAGACTCAACAGAACTCTATAGAAATTTAATAGCTAGAAGAAGTTCCTTGGAAAGAAAGAATAATGGATTTTCATCTGAGCTTAGGCAAATAACTAAATATGCAGAAGGAAGAGGTTTAACCTTACTATATCTGCTTCCTTTTGCTACAGCTTTTGCATCTGGACTAACTGTACTCCTAGCAAGATTTAAAAATCTTTAGATGTTTTTTGTAAAGGAACCAAAAGTTATTTATTTAAAAGAAATTTCATTAATAGAATACTAAAATGCAACAAGAAAATAGTTTGAATGAAGTTATAGGACGCTTAAGAATTAATGAAGCAAAAATTACTACATTAAGAGAGCGTTTATTAGTTACAGATTCAAATATGATTTCAGAATACAAAAATTTAGTTCAAGAAGTAAAAAATGTGAATACAGACATTAGGGAATTAAAAAATGAATTGCAAAATTTAAAAGAAATAATGCAAAATGTAACTAAAGGTTTAGAAAAATTTGCTTCCTCTCAGGATGTTTTAGTTTTAGAAAAATATATTAACATGTGGAACCCTCTTAATTTTGTAACTGAAAAAGAGGTTAAGGATTTAATACAAGAAAATGCCGGATCTAAGAAATAAAATAAAACAGATGAAACAAAGAGGTATGGAAAATTCTAGTATAATTGATGAATTAAAAAATCAAGGTAACTCTTCACAAGATATTTACAGAGCATTAGAGATGGGAAATGAACCAAGTGGGGAAGATTTAGAACCGCCGTCTCCCAGTAGGGAAATGAACGGAGAAGGAGAATTCTCACAACCAATGGAAGAATCAGAAGGACAAAGGGAACCTCGCATGGAGTTTCCAATGCCACAATCAACTGGTCCTCCACCACAAATACCTCAACGCCAAAACATAGAGCAGATTGAAGAAGTAGCAGAGGCAATAGTCGAAGAAAAGATACAAGAATTTAGTTCAAATATAGGAGACATAAATGTTTGGAAAGAACAAACCAATTCTGAAATTGCTGCAATAAAACAAGAAATAATTAGAACAAGAAATCAATTAGAAAATCTACAAACTGCAATGATTGGAAAAGTAGAAACTTATAACAAATCCGTAACCTCTATGGGAGCAGAAATGAAAGCCCTTTCAAAAGTTATGGAAAAAATAATGATGCCCTTAAGCATGAAT
>JAHJRB010000053.1 GCA_018831025.1 Nanobdellota archaeon
TAAAATAGCCATTACACCAAAAATACTAGTTATAATAAATCCAATTAATCTATGTTCTTTACTTGCTTCTTCAAATTTTCCTCTGCATGGATTACATTCAAAGCTTGTTGGACATCCATTAGCATCATAATTATATATTATATCTCCTTTACTTCTACCACAAGATTCTCTTTCTGTAGTAGTTGGTTCTACAAACCCAGGACATTCTAATTCTTTTTGCAGCGGCCTTACAGGCATTGCATCTATCCCGCAATAATCTTCATAATTAGGTTTTTCTACAACAACATCAACAATACTAAAGGCAAATAACGCAAACAATATTGCTATAATAATTATAATTCCAAATTTTTTAACTTTCTCAATCATATATTTTATTAATAATCCATAATATTTAAATAATTCTATTTCTATCTAATTTATAATGTTAAAACTAATAAAAGACTTAAAATCACTTTGGTATTTAGATATTGTAAGAAGAAACAAAAAAACTCCTTTATTTGTTTTTATTTCCTTTTTAATTACATTTTTAATTTCAAGACTATTTGCAAATTACTGGATAAAATTAAGTTTAGTCATAAGCGAATACCATATCCACCATTTTTATTATGGATTTGCTTTACTATTTATTTCTGCATGGATAGCTTTAGTAACAAACAAAGAAACAATGTATGATCTATCCGCAATTTTACTTGGAATTGGATCTGGATTAGTAGTAGATGAAATAGGTTTATTATTAACTTGCACTTCTAATGGAAAAATATGCAATTATACATCTAGAGCAACTTTTGATATAATTGTAATAACAATTGGAATTTTATTATTAATTTTATACAGCGGACCTTTTATAAGATTTTTAAAGAGAAGGATTATTAGATCTTCTCCTTCATCCCAATCTTAGCAAGAACCATCTGATGCATTCTTCTTAAGAATTCTACTTTATCTTCTACTTTATATACATCAGTTCGAGACGCTAATACTATATTAAAAGCAAAAGGACTAGGAATCAAAGTTACTATTTCTTTAACTTTTATTTTTTCTTTCTCAATATCTCTTAAAACTTTTTTAGCATTTCCAATATCCATTAAATCTTCAAGCACTTCTCTCCTAGCTTCCTTTAAAATACTAAAATCATTGCTTATTCTTTTTACAGCATTAATAAGCAACATAGAACTGACTTGCTGCCTTCCAACTCTTTTTCTCTTACCTTTATACTCTCTTAATATCATAAGCCCCCTAGTAGCACAATGTCTAAATCTACGACTAAGAACTTCAGTTCTTTCAATAGCATTTTTCATAACTTTTTCTAACTCTTTACTATATATCCTATTCAAAGCACTCATTATTTTTAATTTTTCTTCAGAAGCTAAATAAAAACCATTATCGTTAACTCCAATTTCCATATCCCTATGCTGCAATCTTTTCAAACCATAACCAAGCGCTCTGCTTAAAACATCATTAACCCTTCTACCATATAAACTATGAAAAATATAATAATTTTTATTGTCTTCTTTGTAATGTTCTATAATTAATTTCTTATCATGAGGTAGTTCTTTAATATAATAAAACATTTCTTTAAAATAATTATAAATTGCTTCTTTACCTTTTTTATCAACATACAGATATTCATCAATAAAAGAAAAAATCTCTTCTTTACTTCTTTTACTTTTAAACTTCTCTTCCATCAATCTTCTAAATCTACTTATCTCTAAACCCAAATCAAAAGACAGCGGTAACATTTCACTAAACCAGCTAGGAATTGTAGGGGGTCTATTAACACTAGAACTAACCTGTGCAGTCATACCTCTAGAAAATAAAAATTCATATCTTGTTCCACCTAAAACAAACACATCTCCTCTTTTTAATCTCTCTAAAAAAGCCTCATCAATAGTTCCAACAGTTTGATCTTTAATTTTTACTTGAATAAAAGTTTCATCAGGAATAGTTCCTATATTAGTCATATAAATAATCCTTGCTAATTTTCCTCTTTTACCAATTTCATTATTTTCTTTATCCCAGAATATTTTAGCATAAACGTATCTATCTTCTAATTTAGTATATTCTCCAGATAAATAACTTAAAACTTCATTAAAATCTTTTTTAGTTAAAGTTTCATAATTATAACTTCCTTTTACTAAATTAAATAAATCTTTATAACTAATCCTATCAGATATAGCAATTCCATATATTTGTTGAGCAAGAACATCTAAACAATTTTTAGGAATATGGATGTTATCTATTTTTCTTTCAATAGCACTTTTTAACATAACTGAACACTCAACTAAATCATCTCTATCCAATACTATTATACGTCCTTTGATTGTATCATGTAATGCATGACCTGAACGCCCAATTCTTTGAATTGCTCGAGCTATACTTTTTGGACTTCCTAGTAAAATAACTAAATCTATATAACCTATATCAACTCCCAATTCTAAACTAGTGCTACAAACAACAACTTTTAATTCCCCATTTCTTAATCTATTTTCTAAAGTTGTTCTTAATTTTCTATCTAAACTACCATGATGCGCACCAATATTCTCATTATATTTCTTTGGAAACTTCTCTTTTAAATGATCTACAACCCTTTCAGTAGCAGCCCTTGTATTTGTAAAAATTAAAGTAGTTTTATGATCTTGAATTAATTTATCCATTAAATTATACATAGCTTCGTTTTGTTCACTGAAACTAGTATTAATCAAATCTTCTACAGGACTTAAAACTTTAATATCCATCTTTTTAGTTAAATCAATTCTAGCAATATCACAATCTCTTCCACTTCCAACTAAAAATTGAGCAATTTCTTCAATAGGTTCACAAGTAGCTCCAAGTCCAATTCTACAAAAATCTTTTTTAGTTAAATCCCTTAATCTTTCTAAACTCAAACCTAAATGTACCCCTCTTTTATTATCTGCAAGCGCATGTAATTCATCCACAATACAATATCTTACACCCCTTAAATATTCTCTAAATTTAGTAGTGGTTAAAACAATGGCTAAGGATTCTGGGGTTGTGATAAAAACATGAGGAGCTTTTCTAGCCATCTTAGCTCTTTCACTAGTAGAAGTATCTCCTGTTCTTACTGCAATTCTAATACCAAATTCTTTCTCTGCTAACTCTTCCATTTCTTTTAATGGTTGTTCTAAATTAAAAAACACATCATTATTTAATGCCTTCAAAGGACTTACATAAATAGCATAAGTCTTATCTTCTAATAAATTATTTTCAGAAAGCGTTATTAATTCACTTAAGATAGAACTAAAAGCAGTTAAAGTTTTTCCGCTTCCTGTTACCGCACTAACTAAAGTATTTCTATTATTATGAATATTAAGTACTGCATACTTTTGAGGATCTGAAAAACTACCAAATTTCTTTTTAAACCAATTTCCGACTACAGGATTCAAAGTTTCAAATAATTCTCTATCCGAATTAGGTTTTTTAATGTAATCTATCATTCTCTAATTTAGAACCTCTTTATTAAAAATAACAAAAAATACCTTTAAAAGCCTTACGCGCCTTTGGCGGATGAGACGGGTGAGATCATTTTTCAGAACTCTTTTTACATAAAACTTAAAAATCTTAATTTAAAAACCTTGTGCCAAACCTATAAAATCTAACGCACCTTTAATAATAACATGATTTTTAATAATACTCTGATAAATCCCCTTATCAATGTTTTTTTTAAAATTATCTAAACTATCAATCCTAGCAGAAACCTCATAATTGAAAGTAACAAAGCTTCTTTCAATCTCTTTTTTTAATAATTCTCTATCAACTTCTCCCTTACTTAAAAATAAAATATCCAAATCAGAGTCTTTAGTTTGAGAATAATTAGCAAAACTTCCAAAAATAATTATTATTTTGATTTTTTTATCAATATTTTTTAATAATTGTTTAATAGGACCTTTTAAACCTTTATTCTTCTCTAAAAATTCTTTTCTCTTATCTAATTCAACTAAAGAAAAAACATTTTTCCCTTCTTCACTTAAAAAATTAGGAAAAAAACTTTTCAATATAACTCTTTTCCCACCCAATATCTTATCTTCTTTAATAATCTCATAACTCAATAAATAATCTAATCTTTCTTTAGCTACTTTCACAGAAACTTTAGCTTTTTTTATTAATTCACTTAATCTAATTCCAGGATTTTCATAAATTAATTTGAGAAGTTTATATTCTGATTTAGGAAAACTCATTTTTTACACACTCCTCTTCAACAAAAGAAACAAATTTTTTAGCAAAATCTCTTACAACCTTAGCATCTTCTTCTGTAAGTTCTTTCCATTTCTCAGTATCATATTGACTTAATTTTCTAGCCTCAAATACAATTGCAAAGCCAAAAATATCAGAAAATTTCTCATATATCTCTCCAAATTCCTTATAGAATTTTTCAGGAATTAAATTTTCTCTTTTTAAAGCAATCACAGCACACAAATGGTCTTTAGAAAAAAAACCTAATTTATCTACCAATAATGCATTAGTAGCATGAAATACAGCATAATAACTCTTAGTTATAACCCATCTCCAATTTTTTTTATTAAAGTCTATCTCAATAGAATTTAAATCATCTTTAGCTAATTCTAAGTGTTTTAAATAGTCTTTTTTAGAAAGTTCTATGAATTTCTTTCTCTTCTCACAATTAGTATAAGATTTTTCTAATTTTTTTTCAGTTTTAGGAAATTTTACATTTATCTCTTCAAGTATTTTATTAGACATTTTTATCTATACTTATAGACATTTTTATCTATATAAACTTTTCTATTTTTATCTAATTAGAAATATTGTTCTAACTTATTTATCTGAAAAAAGTTATATTAATTCAGAATCTAAAAAACAATAATATTTAAAACATACAGTTCCATTAAAATAACTATGGGACAGCAAGATGTAAAGAAAGTTCTAAAAAAAGAAGGCACATGGCTAATAAGCAATGAGATAGCTAAAAAAGCAGGCTATTCCTTAAAATCAATCCAAAGTTCTTTAAGACGTTTAGTTAAATGGGGTCATGTAGAAAAAAAGCCAGCTTCTAAAGTAATCTCAGAAGAAAAGCGTTTAAAAGATAGAAGTTTTGCTGGTTTTGCATATAAACTAAAAGAATACAAAACTATTTCAGATCAAAAATTTGATGATAAAAAAGTCTTATTATTAACAGATTTAATTTCTATAAAAACAATAAAAGAGCTTTACTTGGCTAATAATATAAAATTAGCTATCCTACCCCATACAGAAAAAAATATTCAAACTTATGTGGATGTATTATCCAGCAAATTAAATAAAAAAATAACATTCATTAGTGATATTTTCTCAAAAGAAACAGAAAATAAATTAAAAAATATTAAACCAGGTCAGATTATATTATTTGATAATATTTCTAATCTAAAAGAAGAAAGAAAAGAAAACTCTCCTAAAAAACAGTCTAAAAGCAAATTAGTTAAAACTTTAGTCCCTCACTTTGAATATTTTATTAATGATGCTTTCTCAATCTCCCATAAAGCCTATGCATCCTCAGTAGGATTTTCTTATTCACTCCCTTCTTTCATAGGAAGAAATTTCCAAAAAAACCTAGAAACCTTGCAAAATTTT
This sequence comes from Nanobdellota archaeon, assembly GCA_018831025.1. Taxonomy (GTDB): domain Archaea; phylum Nanobdellota; class Nanobdellia; order SCGC-AAA011-G17; family ARS1403; genus JAHJRB01. The sequence goes on from JAHJRB010000053.1 coordinate 5,581, forward strand.
AAAAATTTAAAATCCAGCATTACATTTGTCTTAGGAGGAACAAAATCCTTAGACCTAATTAAATTAATGGAAGTTAATAATAAAAAACAACATAAGTTTTTGTTAACAGGTCCATTTTCTCACTTAGCCTTAAAAGAAATCGGGACTAAATTAGGCAATCCAGAAAAGACATTAAAACAATTTAATCTTAAATCAAATAAAAATTTTAAAAATTTCTTAAAAAACTCAACTAATATCTCTCTTCCAAAGGATTTAGCTTTATCTACATTAGGCAATAGGGATGAAATAACATTAAAGGACTTTCCAGTATACCAAAACATTCACGATTTAGGTAAAGAAACAATAAAAGATTATGAATCCTTAATTCTTAAATCCAAAGTAGTTTTTTTTAAAGGTCTTCCAGGCAATTATAGAGAAGAAAATTTCCATACCGGCACCGAAACACTATTAAGTGCTTTAGCGAGAACAAAAGCAGAGGTTTATTTGGTGGGAAAAGAAACTATGGGTGCTTTAAAATATTTTAATATCGCCCCAGAAAAGTTTAAATTCGTTTCAAAAAACTCTGATCCTGTTATAACCTATCTAACACAGGGAACTTTACCAGTTTTAGAAGCATTAAAAGAAAAGATTTAAAATGATAGCTTCTTGAGCATATATAATGGTATTTGTGTTTGGTGCGGACGAGGCTGGCAAGGGAAGTTTGATAGGAAATTTATACCTAGCAGGGGTATTAATAGAAGAATCTAAAACAGAAGACCTAAAATCAATCGGAGCTAAAGATTCTAAATTATTAACACATAAAAAAAGAATTGAGCTAGCTAAAAAAATAAAAACAATAGTTAAAAATTTTTTAATTTTAGAGATAACGCCAGAGGAAATAGATAATGCAATTTTGGGCAACAACACTTTAAATCTAAATTGGTTAGAGGGAGATCATATCGCCGAATTAATTAACAAATTATCTCCGGATAAGGCAATAATAGACTGTCCAAGTCCTAATCTAAATGCTTTCAAGAATTATGTTCAAAAGCAATTAAAAAATAAAACTATAGAATTAATAGTTGGTCACAAAATGGATACTAAAGAAATTACTGTCTCAGCAGCTTCAATATTAGCTAAAGTAGCTAGAGAAGAAAATGTAAAAGAAATAGAAAAAAAAGTAGGCCAAAGTATAGGAAGTGGTTATCCAAGCAACCCAACTTGCCAAGAATTCTTAAAAAAGAATTTTGAGAAATATCCAGAAATATTCAGAAAATCCTGGAAAACATACCAAAACAATATAAACAATAATAAACAAAAAATTTTAGGCGATTTCTAAATTATCCATAAATTATAGTCCCAGCAACAATAAATATATCAAAAATAATCCACAAAATATACATAAATATTAGGGGTTTTTCTTTATGTACAATCCCATAGAATAACCAAAAAATTGCAATTATTAAATACGAACCCCAAGAAATTGCAGAAACCCCGGCTGCATTCTTCTTAATCCATATCTCATATAACTGAGGTATTGTCATTATCGGACCAAAAGCACCCATTACAAAAACTACCTTATCCATATACCTTTTTACCTTACTAGAACTTGGATATTTTTCACGTTTTTCAAAAATTCTCTTTCTAATCTGAAAATGATGCAAACCAGCTGTATGCCCAACCATAACAGCGGAATATGGTGCTTTAATTATATAAACTTAACTAGGAAAAATTTATAAGAAAAGCAATAACATATAGCATCTAAAATGATAAACAGATTTATGCTAACACCTCGCTCATCATTAAAAGTAAGATTTCTTATGTTAGCTATAATAATATTAATCTTAATGGTTTTAGGTACTTTTTTTTATCATAGTGTTGAAGGATGGGGTGTTATAGATTCTTTCTATTTCTCCTCAATTTCCCTATCAACAAGAGGCTACGGAGAATTACATCCCACTACAACCTTATCTAAACTCTTTACTGTTTTTTATTTATTTATTGGAGTTACCTTTTTATTATATGCCCTTTCCAGCTTGATAGGTTATTTTATGCAATACCATGAGCCCTTAATAAAGAGAAAGGTTAATCGCTTTGTAAATAAAATATCCCCCCAAAAAAGACCGTTGGATAGTTATTAGACCTCCAAAAAGGTAGTATTAATACTTATTTTTAAGAAAAATTTATAAACTTCCTTCGATAGTTTCTAAAAAGATGACAGTAATAAGACGCATTAAATCCGTTGGCTTCAAATCTTTTGCCAAACCTACAGAGCTAAAATTTGGAAATGATTTCTCAGCCGTACTGGGTCCAAACGGATCAGGAAAAAGTAACATTATAGATTCTCTATGCTTTGTCTTAGGTAGGTTATCTGCTAAATCTTTAAGAGCAGACAAATCCGCCAATTTAATTTACAACGGAGGAAAAGAAGGAAATCCAGCAAAACACGCAGAAGTCTCAATAGTTTTTGATAATACAAAAAACTCTTTCCCTTTAAAATCTCAAGAAATAGAAGTCAAGCGTACTGTAAATCAAAAAGGCAATTCTACTTACAAAATAAATGGAGAAACAAGAACAAGGCAGCAAGTCTTGGATTTATTAAAAACAGGAAAAGTAGATCCAGATGGTCACAATATTGTTTTGCAGGGAGACATCACTCATATGGCTGAAATGCCAGCAGATGAAAGAAGAAAAGTTATAGAAAATATCTCAGGCATCTCTTTATTTGAAGATAAAAAAATAAAAGCCCTAAATGAATTAGAAAAAGTAGATTCTAGATTAAGTGAAACAGAAATTATCATGACAGAGCGTGAAACCTATTTAAAAGAATTAAAAAAAGATAGAGACCAAGCCCTTAAATATAAAGATTTAGAAAAAAATATTAACAGAAATAAAGCAACTTACATCAACACGCAATTAAAGAGCAAAGAAGAAAAAATAAAAGAACTCGAGACTAGAATCCTTAGAAATCAAAAAGATATAGACAATGTTAATACTAATATCGAATCTTTTAAAAAAGATATAGAGGATAAAAAAACTCTTTTAGATGAACTAACAACAAGGATAGAATCTAAAGGCGCAGGCGAATCTTTAACAAATGAAATAAACTCTTTAAAAGAAAATATACTTAGATCTTCAGCAAGAATAGAATCCTTAACAAATGAAATAGAAAGAATAAATAAAAGAACACAACAGCTTAAAAACACAATAGTAGATTCTGATTCCAGATCAGAAAACTTTCTAAAAGAAAAAATAAACTTAGAAAAAAGTATAGAAGAGGTAAAAAAACAAAAATTACAAGTTCAAAAATCTTTAGAAGATATAAAAAAAGACTCTAACTTAGATGCTATAGAAACCCAGCTTTCTGAAATAGACTCCCAATTAGATTCTTTAAAAGTTTCTTTAGCTTCAGACCAGGAGCAGCACAGATTACTTTTAAGAGAAAAAGACCAATTAAGTTTTAAAATATCTAATATTGAAGAAACAATAAACAAAGCAGGCAATAAAGAGCAATTAACAAAACTTAAAGACTTTAAATCTAAATTTAAAATAGCCTTAGAAACTCTTAATAAACAATTAAATGAAAATTCTTCTTTATCCTCCCAGTTAAGCAATACCCGGACTTCTTTATTCAGAAATGAAGAAGATCATGCCAGATTAAAGGCAAAACAAGCTTCTTTATCAGAATCTTCCTTAGCATCTTTATCTATAAGAAAAATAAAAACCTCTAACATTAAAGGCATCCATGGCTTAGTATCTGAATTAGCAGAAGTAGAAAAACAGCATTCTCTAGCCCTTGAAGTTGCTGCCGGCTCTAGAATCAATTCTGTTGTTGTAGAAAATGATGAAGTAGCAAGCAAGTGTATTAAATATCTAAAAGATAACAAATTAGGCATAGCCACTTTCCTCCCTTTAAATAAACTAAGATCCCAGCCATTAATAAATACAAACTTAGGTTATGGGTTAGCTGTTAAATTAATTAAATTTGATCCAAAATACAAAGATGTTTTCAATTATGTTTTCGGAAATACAATAGTAGTTGATTCTATCCAGGCAGCTAGAAGAATAGGCATTGGAAAAATACGTATGGCTACTTTAGAAGGCGACTTAGTAGAAAGTTCTGGAGCCATGATAGGCGGCTATAGAACTAGAAAATTCGGAGCTTTCAAAGAAACAGGCTTTGATGATAAAATATCAAGACTAGACTCTGAAATTACAAAATTAAGAACATTAATGCTTACATTAGATAAAAGAAAAATAGAAAACGAAAATAAAATAGATTCTTTAAGAGAGGAAAAAGCAAACTTAGAAGCTTCAATAATAAAAATAGAAAATTCTTTTCCAAATTTAGATATCAAAGATTTAACAAGACAGCGTTCTTTATTAGATAAAGATTTAGAGAGGGTTAACAAAGAGCTTTCAAAATTAACTTCTCAAATTTCTAATAGTGATTCTAGAATAAAAGAATTATTACCACTAAGAACAAAGATTTCTAAGAAAATAGCTTCAAAGCAAAACCCTGAAATAATAAAAGAATTAAACAGCTTAGAACGCTCAAAAGAAGGATTAACAGAAAAAGAAATACAATACACTACCAGAATTAGAAACATAGAAACTCAAGTTCAGGACATGTTAGCTCCTGAAAAACAAAATACATTAAAAATTATAAAAGAGCACGAAAAAGAGATACAAAACTTTACATCAGAAATACAGCAATTACAAGCTTCTTTAATAGAAAATAAAAAATTTCTGAAAGAACGTCAACTAAAAGAAAAAAAGCTATACTCCGGTTTTAAACAATTATTCGCCAAAAGAAATAAGCTTACAGAAGAAATGCAAAAAAAAGAGCTTAAAATTAATAATGAAGAAAATAAAACCCAATTATTCCAAGACAGGATTAATAACTACAATAATGAAAAAGCCAAAGTCATTTCTGAGTTAGCAGGTCTTAAACAAGAATTTGAACCATATAAAAACGAACAATTAAGAAAAGGCATTACTTTTGAACAATTAAAAGATGAAATCTATAAGTTTGAAAGAATGATGAAAGATATGGGTAATGTTAATTTACGTTCTCTTGAAATCTATGAAGAAGTAAATAAAGAATATTCTCAAATCTGCAATAAAGTAACTACCCTAAAAACAGAAAAGGATGATGTTTTATCCATGATTCATGAAATAGAATCAAAAAAGACTTCTGTATTTATGAAAACCTTTAGCGAGATAGCTAAAAACTTTGAAAAGATTTTCTCTAAATTAACAACTAAAGGCACCGCTCACCTAGTACTTGAAAATCCAGAAACTCCTTTAGCAGAAGGCGAAGGAATCAGAATTTTAGTTAATATCTCTCAAAACAAATATTTAGATATAAAGAGTTTAAGTGGTGGTGAAAAAACATTAACAGCATTAGCTTTCATATTTTCTATTCAGGAATATGATCCTGCTTCATTTTATGTATTTGATGAAGTAGACGCTGCATTAGATAAGAAAAATTCAGAAAAACTATCAGAATTAATAAAAGAATACTCTAAAAACGCACAATATATAGTTATTACCCATAACGATGCAATAATACACTCTGCTTCTAGACTATACGGTGTTAGTATGAGAGAAAACGGTATTAGCAATGTAGTTTCTTTAAAAGTATAAAAAAAGTAAGAAGAATTACTCCATCTTACCTATTTTAAACATTTTTGTACCACATTTAACGCATGTACCTTTAACAGCATCTCTGCCGTTTGCCATTTTAACTTGTTCAGCATTTTTCATTTCTCTTTTTTCTTTACATTTCATACAATGTCCTTCTACCATTTTCATACCTCCAAAATTTGTTAAAATCTTACAAATAAAGCAATAATTAGACTTTATAAAGGTTTTTTAAATTAAAAAAAAGAAAAAGAGACAAAGTCTCATTACTAAATATGTTCAAAAACTAATATTTAGTAATAAGTTCCTCTAAGCAACCATCTTAACTTTTTGTTCTTCAGCTCTCTTTCTTAAAGCCTCTAAACAAATCATATCATCCAATTCCATAATCTTTTGGATTTTAGGGTTTTCTTTATTTAATTTGTAGAGTTTTGCTTTTCCAATTATTCTAGTAGGCAATATTATTTCTTTTTTTAATAAATCATCCCAAATCCGATACAAAGTAGTTCTCCCAATTACTACATTCCTCGCCATATCACTTATAGAAAAGTCTAAGTCCCTCTCCGTCATTAAGTAGTCTAAAACTCTTACTGTTGGAGAATCCCCCATAAATTCTATGAATAAAGATTTTTCTTTCATTGTAATTTTTATAAAATCTAACTCCTATTTAAATGTTACTATTTTGGAACAATATTGTTCTTTTTTAAGTATAATAACTTATATATTTAATTATCTTCTTAATTTTAATGGTATCTAAAGAAGAGGACATAAAAAGAAGGATCATAAGAAAGCTAATTAGATGGAATAAATGGGGCGCATCTCATACTGAAAATATTTTGAAAGGACTTCCTTCCCACCTTATTGGAGAAAAAATAACTAAAAAAGTTTTAAAAGAATTAATTAAAAACAAATGGTTGCTTACAGCAATGAAAACAAATGAAATTCATTATTCTCTAAATCCAGAAAAAATTAAAGAAATATTAGATTTTTATGAAAAATATTGTAAGGAATAAAAAAAAGAAAAAGAAGAAACAAACTTAGTAATAAGTTTGTCCTGCACTAGTTTCTTCTCCACCAAGTTCTTCTTCGCCTTCATCGCTTTTTAATTTGTTAAAAGCAATGATAAGACCTAAAATAACTAATAGAATTGCAAGAACTGCAAATCCAACTTCTAGGCCTCTTTTAACTCCGCTTAAGTTACTTGATGCAGCTACATTAGCGCTTAAGTTAACTTCTTTTAATGTTTCACCATTAGCTTTAACTTTAACAGTTAAGCTTTGTGCTCCTTCTACACCAGCGTTTGGAGTTACTCTTACAAGTAATTCACCAGTTTCACCAGCATTTACAGAAACGAATCCAGGTTCAACACTAACTGTTCCCCAAACACCAGCGCCTAAAACTTCAGCAGAATAAACTGCTTTAGTACTTCCAAAGTTTGCAATCATAACTTTGTAAGCAACGCTAGAACCTTGAGCGACATCTTTGCTTGTTGAATCTACACTAACAACAGTGTTTTGACCGCTAACAACACTTTTTGCTCCACCTACGTGGATTAAATACTCTTCGCTTAAAACAGTGTGACCTCTGTTATAGATTAATTCAACTTTAGCTGTGTAATCCTTAGATTCAGCACTTTTTGGTATTCTGAAAAACAAGTCTACATCTCCAGAGCTTTCCTCATCTTCGACATTATTGTCTTCAGGAACTAACTCGTCAATATAGTCTCTTGCTAATACCCCTAACTCAGAAATACTTACTCTAACTTGTATATCTTCTTCTTTCTTGTCACCCATATTTTCAACTCTTACAGTTGAGAATAGAACTTCACCAGCTTCAACATTTAAGCCAGGTCTGAAGATAACGTCTTGTATTCTTAAGTCGTGTCTTTTTTCATCTACTTTGAAAGTGTATTGAGTTCTTTCTTCATTGTTTCTGTCAAATACTTCAACATGAAGAGTGTAAGCCTCACTTAAACCTTCTTTATCTGCGTCTATGTCATTTGGTACTTCTATGTATAAAGTTCTGTGGTAACTTCCGTCTGACTCAACTTTAAAGACTTCTGTCTTCTCAGCTATTTCGCCATACTCATAACCCCCAACCCATGCTCTAACTCTAACGTCGTTTTGAACAGCACCGCCACTTTGACCGTTAACCCAAACGTCAACTTTCAAAGTTTCTCCTCTGTCAACAACAACATAGTTAGTGTCACTAGTTGTAACTTGTTTGTCATTCACCTCAACCCTTGCTATGTCATAGTCAGGGCTTGCAGCTAGCACACCAGTTATACCAACCAGTAATACTAAAACTACGCTCATCAATTTATAAATTGAATTCATTGTCTAAACCCCCTTGAATATCAATCAATTTTGTTGCTATTTTAGAGTTATAAACGGTTTATAAACTTTTCGGTAAATACAATTAGCCACTATTCCATTACCACTACTAGTGACAAAAATTAACTAATTATTTAATCATTATTTTGCGAATATTGCTTTGTTTTATATGTTTTACAGCATTATATTGAATTTTTTACTTTATTTTTGTAACCTTTAGTAATAACACTTTCAAAATTTACCACTAGTTTATTATGAAATTTGGGGACTGAGGGATTCGAACCCCCGTCAACCGGTCTGGAGCATTGACTAATCCCTCATTTCAGGACTATCGGTCACACTAACCGGACTATGCTAAGCCCCCGAACTTATTTTTTAATCTATTTATTATCTATTTAAAATTATCTTTCTTCAAATAAATATTTATATTAGAAATAATTACTAAAAACTATGTTATTGCTTTACTCTTTACTGCCAATTTTACTTATAATTATTTTAATGGGTTTCCTATCCTGGTCTGCAAAAAAAACAATGCCTTTAGCAGCAATATTATCCATTATATTAGCTATTTTTATTTGGAAAATGAATCCTAATTGGATCTTAGCATCTTCAATTAAAGGAGCCTTAACAGCTTTCAATATAATGCTAATCATCTTCGGTGCTTTATGTTTAATGTATATAATAAAAACAACAAAATTAATGAATACAATAATTGAAGACTTTAAAATTCTAACTCCCGATTCCAGATTACAAACAATAATCATAGCCTGGTTATTCGTAGCTTTCTTAGAAGGCATTGCAGGCTTTGGAACACCAGCAGCAATTACCGCCCCATTATTATTAATCTTAGGCTTCCCAGCTCTAGCAGCTGTTTCCCTCCCGCTTATCTTTGACACAATTCCAGTTACATTTGGAGCAGTAGGAGTTCCAATTACTATTGGATTAAAAACCTCAGTTCCTGCTTTAACTTTAGAATCTTTAAAACAAATAGGAATTTACTCAGCAGCTTTTCATTCAATCATAGCTTTATTCTTTCCTTTACTTATACTATCTTTAATGACTAGATTCTTTGCAAAAGAAAAATCTTTCTTACTAGGATTAAAAGCATGGAAACTATCCTTAATATCTTCTATTGCATTTATCATACCTTATTTTTTATCTGCTTATTTTTTAGGACCAGAATTACCCTCTATCTTAGGTTCTTTAACTTCTTTAGTTATTTGCATTACTTTAATCCATAAAAGAATATGTTTGCCCAAGAAACTTTGGTCTTTTAATTCCTCTGCCAGATACACAAATAAGAAAATAAATGTAAAAAAAAGTATCAAAGCTTGGCTGCCTTATATCTCAGCATCTTTAATTTTAATAATAACAAGATTACCTTTTATTTCTTCTTTAATTAAAAAAGTATCAATAAATTATTTTAATATCTTAAACACTTCTTTAAGTTACAATCTAGAAATCTTATACTCTCCTGGAATTATTTTTTTGATAATAGCAATCTTAACCTCTTATATGTTAAAACTAAAATTAAAAACAACATTAGCTAATTTCAAGCAGGTTTTCTATAAAATAATCCCTGCTTCAATCGCTTTAATATTTACAATAATTTTAGTTCAGATAATGATAAACACAAATAATAATCTAACAAATTATGAAAGCATGTTATTAATACCAGCAAAAACATTAGCAAATTACCTAGGAACATCATTTTTATTTTTCTCTCCATTTGTAGGAGCCTTAGGAGCTTTTTTAGCAGGAAGCAATACAGTTTCAAATTTATTATTCGGATTCTTTCAATATAATATGGCAGAAAATCTTGGATTAAATATTATCTTAGTTTTATCTTTACAAGCAGTAGGCGGAGCTATAGGTAATATGATTTGTATCCATAATATAGTAGCTGCATGCACTACTGTAAATTATTTAGGCAATGAAGGAAAAGTCTTTAGAGCTAATTTATTGCCATTCTTTATATATACTACTTTAGTAGGAATTTTAGGATTATTAGCTTATCTTATTCTTTGATAAAGGTTTTAAACATAGGACTTCCAATAACTATAGTTTCAGCCTCTCCACCCTCAAAAGCCACATTAAAACCATATTTTTTACTTAGTCTATCTAA
>JAHJRB010000054.1 GCA_018831025.1 Nanobdellota archaeon
CAATGCCTTAGCAAAATAAGGTGTGTTTACCCAAACTCCAACATCATAAGTTGGATGTACCTCATTGTCATCCATAACCATGAATAACAAATCCTTGTTATCTACAATTGCAAATCTAGCATTGATATCAGTTAATAATTTTACCTCTGCATATTTAGATAAATCTTTAATAAGACCTTTTGAGTCTTTCTCTAGGTTAGCAGCTACTTTTATTTCAACACCTTTTTTCTTTAGTCTCTCAAATTCAGGTCTAAGCACTTCAAATTTTCTCATCAAACCTTTAGCACTAGTAACTAAAAGAACGCTTTTCTCAGCACTCTTCACCATAGTCTCTAAATGTGTATAAATATTGTGCCTTCCTCTGAATGCACCGCTTAAATCTGTTGGTTCAACAAATTGTACCCCTTGTGTATGCAGCACATCTAATTCGTTCAAGACATCAGTTCCTTTTAAATCAGTTAATCTTTTAACTTTATCATTTGCATCTCTAACCATTAATTTTTTAACTCTTTCAACAACTTCACCAGGCTCAACAGCTACATACTTTATTGGTTTTCCAAGTTTCATAACTACAAAACCTTTTTTCTCTAAAGTTTCAAGAACATCATAAGCCCTAGATCTAGGAACATTGCCTATATCACTAAGTTCTCCTGCAGTACTAACTCCTCTACTAAGTAGAGCAGTCCAGATTCTCACCTCATATAAATTTAAACTGAACAATTGTCTCAAACCATTTAAAAATTCTTCTTTGACAATCATTTATAACCCTCCCCTCTTATTTTTTTTGATAAGACTACTACTCCGCACAAGTAACTTCAGCATGAATTAAAACGTTGTTCTATATAAACCTTTTTATTACTCTTTATAAACAACCTTATTTTTTCTTCTGAGAGTTGTGAATCCTCTTCACTAAATCCAAATCACTTAACTCTCTTAAAGATTTGTCTTCTCTCAATCTTAACACTCTTGGAAAACGGAGCGCCCATCCAGAACTGTAAGTTGGACTTCTTTGAACCTCTTCATAAGCAACTTCAATTATTATTTTAGGTTTAACTTTTACTTCCTTCCCTTTTCCACTTCCCTTAACAATAAGCGGTTTTAACATTTGTGTTAATTTCCAGTAAGTTAAATTAGCTTCTTTCTCTTTTATCCCGGTACTTACTTTTCCAATTTCCTCAAACTCATCTCCATGTTTAATAGCAATTCTATAACTAGTAAGTAAACCTGCTCTTTTACCATTCCCCCACTCAGCACCAACAATAACACAATCGAGAGGTTCTAAAACATTTTTCAGTTTCATCCAGCCTTTTACATATCTCCCAGGCTTATAACTTCCTTCATAATTCTTAACCATCAATCCCTCCATTCCTTTCTCCAAAGCTTGATTAAAAAATTTCTCAACCTCTTTTTCATTTCCAGTAACTAATTTTTTAGTAAGAACAATTTTTCTTTTTTCTTTCTTGATTATTTTCTCCAATAATTCTCTTCTCTCCTTAAGAGGATTATTCATTAAATTTTTTCCATTATAAAAAATAACATCAAAGACATTCAGCTCAACTGGAAATTTTCTAGCAGTTTCTTCAATATTATGTTTTCTTTTGATTCTCTGAGAAATATTCTGAAAAGGTAAATATTTTTTAGTTTCTTTATCATAACCGACAGCCTCGCAATCAATAATATAACTTTTTCCTTTAATATGTTTTTTAACTATCTCAATAATATCCGGAAATTGTTTAGTAACATTCTCTAATCTTCTAGTAAATAAATTATATTCCTTTCCATTATAATGCACAGTCATCCTAAACCCATCAAGTTTCTCTTCAAATTGAATTGTCTCTCCAAGATCTTTAAACGCTTTTTCAATATTTTCAGCAGGAAGCGCTAACATTAATTTAAACGGTCTGCCGGGTTTTAATAAAATTCCTTTTAATCTTTTTTCTTTAGCAAGCACCGCAACCTCTCCATAATCTGCAATATAATCTCCTGCTTTCTCAACTTTACTAACCTCTACTTTAAACGCTTTAGCAATTGCATCCCTTACTATACCTGCACTAACTCCCACTCTTAGGTTTTCTAAAACAGTCTTAACAATATATTTAGCTTCTTCAGCATTAGAATTTCCAAGTAATTCAGTTACTAATCCAATTTTTCTATTAACAGTGCCTTTCCCCTCTAACTCCGCTAATTTTCTTGTATTTTCAATAACATCTTTAACAACTAATTTTTTACTGCGCAATGTCCTTTGTTTTTTGTTTGTCATTACCTCTTCCGTTACCAATCCTAAATCCCCTTTTTTATTAAATAAACTTTCAACCTTACTTTCGCTTTCCCCACTTGCAACACTAATTGCCTTAATCATAGATCTAGAACTAAAACCAATTTTTCTTTCATCCCACTCTGGAAAAATTCTGCCTTCAACTAAATAAATAATACTCTGTAAATCATTTTTAGGAATTTTTTTTAAGAACTCGCTTAATATTTCAGTCTTTTCCAATCTCTTAGTTGTTTTATCTAACTCATTATAAACATCAACTAGTTCTTTATAATCCATACAAAAAAGTTTAAATATCTTAGTTAATTTAAAACTTTTGAAATGGAACTGAATAAAGCAATAATAGAGCGTAGAAGTGTAAGAAAATATTTAGACAAAGATATTGCCTTAAGAGACCTACTAGAATTAATAGAATCTGCCCATTATGCCCCATCATCCGGCAATTTACAAAATTGGCGTTTTATAATTGTAAAAAATCCTGAATTAAAAAAGAAAATAGCTGAGGCTTGTTTAGACCAATCTTGGATGACAGAAGCTCCTGTGCATATTGTTATTTGTTCAGACAGAGCTCATATCCAAAGTTTTTATGAAAAACATAAAAACAAGTATTCAATCCAAAACTGCGCCTTAGCAGCCCAAAACATAATGTTAAAAGCTCATTCGTTAAAACTTGGAACTTGTTTCGTTTCAGGATTTTCAAAACTAGCCTTAAAACGTGCTTTAGAAATTCCAGAAAGTTCAGAGCCAGAAGCGATTATTACATTAGGTTACCCTTCAGAAACCCCAAAATGCAAAAGAAACAACATAGAAACTTATACTTATTTTGAAAAATATGGTAATAAAAAAGCAGACAAAGAACTTTGGCCGTTTGCAGCTAAATTAAAATCTTTATTTTCTAAATTTAAGAAATAAATTATTTAAGAGAATTCTCTCTCAATTTTAAATCCTAAAACCCTTGTCCATCATTAGAACTATATCCTGAATTATCTTCAGTATTATACCCAGAACTATCTTCAGAATTGTATTCGGAATTATCATTTTTATTTTTAAGATAAATATACAAAATCACGATTATTATCAAAATAAACAACACAACAAGAACCAAAAAAATCCAACTTGAAAAAAAACCTTTTTCTTCATTTGTCATTTCATTTTCTGCACCATTCATAGAAGGTTCTTCCAATACATCTGGTCCTTCTACATCCTCAACCACATCCCCTGGAAGAATAATTTCAAAGTTTTCAAAACAATTAGTATCTGTAGGATCTATAATACAAGGATCCTCTCCTTGTGAAAATGAAATTGGTATAAGCAACAAAAATACAATAATTAAAATTTTTTTATTCATTTTCTATTAAGACTCCCTTACCCAAAATCTATGACTAAAACGATTACTTGAGCTATGTTGGGGTCCATTACATATATATAAATACGTATCCTGATTATATTGAGACATAAAAAAATGATGCCAACCAGGATTGCTTGCTATTCCCATATTAATACCGCAACCAGCCCCTCCTTGTGGATTATTTTCTAAAACAGTATAACAATTAATTCCAGCCACACCACTACCAGCATCATATCCGCATTGTAAATTTCCTGTCCATGCCAAAGCATTATCCGATATCCTATATGATTGGAATGTTGTTGTAGTTGTTGAAGCGGCAACAGCCCCATCAAATCTCCAATACCCAGTATAGTCCCTTAAAATAACATACTCATAATTTCCAGTAGAATATACAGTATTATATCCGCTTTGATCTGCAAATATATCAAATTTCCGATTAGGACCTATAATATTCCTTATAGATTCATCTGATAATTTATAACCATTACCTAAATGAGTTAGTCCATCTGAGACAGTTCCAATAGCACCAGCCTGTTTAAAAACATTATTTAATGTAACAGTGTACCAAGTCTTAAGGATTAATGTCCAACCACCTCCATCCCTTTCCATATCACAATTAACTTGTATTTTATTGGTTCCATCAGGATAAATATCATAAACTCCATTTCCTGAATCTGGATTATTAGCTAAGATAGCTAAACAAGAAGTAGGCAATAATTCTTTAATTCCATAACTTGTAGTATAAACTTTCCCGCCAACAACAGGATAAACCTCAACACTTAAAACAGTACCAATAGCAGGATTAAAGTCCAATTCCTTCACTATAACCCCCAACTCATTAATACTTTCTTCAACATCCACAATCTCAACATTATTAGTTCCAATAATTTTAACCTTAAAACTTTCTATTGTTTTTTCTCCTGTATTTTCAATAATAACCTTTATAGTATCAGAATCCATCATAGTAGCTTGGTTTACCTTAACTTGGATATCATAAGAAGAAAATGCTTTTCCTAATTTTTCATCACTTTTTACCATAGTCTCATCAACAATACTACTTCTAATCCAACTACTTACTAATAAAAATAAAACTATAGTTAAAGCGATAATAAGCACAATTGATATTATTGGACTAATTCCTTCTTTATTTAACATAGATAATAGACATATTGACTAGTTTATATTTTTTTCTTAAAAAAAATAATCCTTGAAAAAAAGATATCACCTCTTTTTCCCAAGGATAAAAAATAAAGGGCGTTTTTGAAATTCTATAGGGGGGTTAAATAAAGCTATAAAATTAGCACGCCCTTGAATATTCCCTATCTTATAATGTCTATTCCTAGCTCCCTACCAAAGCTCATACTCTCATGGCTTGGTTTAGCAAAGTCTACTTTTCCAAGTATGTATGGGCTATTAACTCCGGCAATAATAGTCATAACTCTTAATTTTCCAGTCATTGCCTCATTAATTCTTGCTCCCCAAATTACATTTGCATCCTTGTCTAGACTTTCTGTAACTACATCTCCAATTCTACTTACTTCATCCAAGGTTAAATCAGGACCACCTTCTATATGGATAAGCGCTCCAGTAGCTCCCTTATAACTAACATCCAATAACGGATTAGTTAAGGCTCTTCTAGTTGCTTCATCTACCTTATGTTCACTATCGCTCTCTCCAACACCAATAGCACAAACACCACAATTACCCATTATCGCTTTTACGTCAGCATAATCCAAGTTCACCAAACTAGGAACAGCAATAGTTTCTACAATTCCCCTTATCATAGTGCTGATTAGTTCATTAGCAACAGCAAATGCTTGCTGTATTGGTAAATTCCCAGCAATGTTTACTAATCTGTTATTATCAATTACAATTACACTATCACTTACTTGTCTTAGTTCTTGTAATCCCCATTCAGCTTTATCCATTCTAGCTCTCTCAATTTCAAAAGGCATAGTCACAGTTCCAATAACAATAGCTCCAACTTCCTTGGCTAATTTAGCAACAATAGGAGCAGCTCCAGTTCCGGTTCCGCCTCCCATACCAGCAACAACAAAGACCATATCAGCACCTTTTATAATATCCTTAATCTCCTGCATATTTTCTTTTGCAGCCTCACTACCTACACTAGCATGACCTCCAGCACCTAATCCTTTAGTAAGTTCTCTACCTATAAGGATCTTCCTATCAGCCTCATGAACATCTAAATGTTGTTTATCAGTATTAATAGCAGCAATCTCCGCCCCCTTAATACCTTTCTTGTATAACCAAGAAATCATATTTCCACCAGCGCCTCCAACCCCTACAACTTTTATATTTGCATTACCTACCACAAAATCTGCAGTAGCCATACTCTCCGATTGTTTTATTGCATTTTGCACAATAAATTCCATTTTTTCATCCCCCGTTTTTTTTCTTTTTTGATTTTGATTGATAGATTTTAAGCAAAAGGTTTATATATCACTTGTACCTATCTCTCTCTAGAATTAACAAAAAATTCATTGAGCTTTTCGCCAAAAAAGCTTGAACTTAGGTTTTAACGCCAATTAAAACCGCTGTTTCTTTTATCTTTTAAATCAATTGTATATAAAAACATTACTTAATTACAGAATATATTTTAGAAAGATTACTTTATAATATATATGTTATACAACAATAATAAAGTATAAATAATATACTTCTTTAATATTGAACTATGATGAAAATATCTATTTTACATTTGGGGGGGACTATTAGTAGTTTCCTCGATGAAAAAACAGGAGGAGTTTCAGCAAAGTACACAGCAAAAGACATTCTAAAACTCTATCCAGAAATAAAACACATAGCAGAAATAGATTCTAAATTAATAAGAAACATGTGGAGTCAGGATATGAGGTTCTCTCATTACAATATTATAGCAAAAGAAATAGAAAAAGAAGTAAAAAAGGGTGTAGATGGAATTATAATTACTCATGGAACAGATACAATGCATTATACTTCTGCAGCCTTAGCATTTATCTTAGAAGATTGTCCAATTCCAGTTATAATAACAGGTGCACAAAGATCTTCAGATAGAGGGAGTTCTGATGCTAAATTAAATTTAATATGTTCTTGTCAATTTATAGCTAATTCGAATTTTCAAGGTGTAGCAATTTGTATGTATGAATCAATGGAAGACAAATCTTGCTTAATATTATCTCCAACCAAAACAAGAAAGTTTCATACTTCAAGAAGAGATGCTTTTAAGGTTGTTAATGGAAAACCTATTGCTAGAGTTACAGAACAAGGTAATGTTGGATTTATAGATAAACACAATAAAAAAGAGAATAAAATACTAAAATTAAAATTAATTAACGAAGACATAAAAATAGGCATCTTAAAATCCTATCCTGGAATGCTTGCTGAACAAATAAATTTCTATAAAAATTATGATGGATTAATAATAGAAGCAACTGGTTTAGGTAACTTACCTACAACAAAACTAGATAAAGAAACTCAAGAAAATGAAAAAATATTAGAAGCTTTAAAAAATTTATCTAAGAAAATACCAATTGTACTATCCCCTCAAACAATATTTGGAAGATTAAACTTAAATGTCTATTCTAATCAAAGACCTTACCAGGAAATTGGACTTTTAGGAAATGAAAGTGATATGACTACAGAAACAACTTTTATAAAATTAGCCTGGTTATTAAGCAATCATAAAGAAGAAGTTTCTAAACTAATAGCTCAAAACTTAAGAGGAGAACTTTCTTCAAGAACCTCCTTAGATTTTCTCGATTATGTATATCAAGAATGATGGAAACGCTAAGTGAACTACTCCCACCTAAAACCTAAAAAGGTTTTGAGGAATGAGCTTCCTAATTCGCAGTCAGTTGCCAAAAGGTCTTACACCAACTCCAAAGGCTTGAAATCCCGTAGTCCCTACGGTATGGAAGAAAGAAAGAATAAC
>JAHJRB010000008.1 GCA_018831025.1 Nanobdellota archaeon
CCAACTATTGCTATTATTTCCTTTCTTTTTAAGAACCTTTTTATCTTACTTTCAAGTGTTCTTTTAACATACATTTTAACCTCACTAAAATTGCAATATTTGTATTAATAGTGAGGTTATTTATAAAGCTTTTGTTTTAATTCTATGTAGTTTAAATACAATTTTATATTAGAGAAATAAGAGGATATAATCTTAGTAAAATTCTAAGAGATGTTACAACCTTTTTTTCTTTTAAATCTAAGGGAGCCAATAACCATAATGATATTTCTTTGCTTTTTAATGAACATAGTAAAAGGATACGTTGGACAAAGGGTTTAATGTGGAAACATATTATTGCAAAAGAAGCACAGAAAAGAGGAATTGGATGGAGAATAGCATTTGATGAAATTCAGGATCCTAATACTCCTGATTTTAGAAGATTTATATTGTCTCAGACAGATGATGAACTATTGCAAATAGCTTCTGTTTGGGGTGCACATCATTATGGAGATTCTGATTTTTTTTCCCAAATGGCAGAGAGATATGTTAATATAAGTAATTGGGAAGTGCAAGCCTCTTTAGCTTGTAGTCCTTTAACTCCTCCAGGAATACTTCATGAAATTGGTTCCAAAAAAGCAAAAGAAGAAGGGTTAGGATATATTTTAAGAATTATTGGTAGGAACCCTTCTACTTTAAAAGAAACACTTATTAATATAACTGAAGATCAATCCCTTGATGATCATTATCGAAAAGTTGCTAGATTAAATCTTGAGAAAGGTTTACTTGTAGCTACTACGCGTGCTTCATGAGATTAAAATGAAAATATTAACACTTAACCTTTATAGATATTATGAAAATTGGGAAAAAAGAAAAAATTTGATAGTTAAATATATTCAAGAACAAAATCCTGGTATTATTTTTCTACAAGAATGCTTTGATGATGCAAGATACAATACTCCTAAAAATAACCAAGCTATTCAATTGAATAAAAAACTAAATTATAAAGAATGTGTTTATGATATCGCTGAAAAATTATGTACTGAAAGAGAGAAACCCATAACAGCTTCTGTGTTTGATGGATTAGGTTGTTTAAGTAGGTTTGAAATTATTGAAAAAAATAAAATATCTTTAAAAAAGTCAAAAGACGACAAACATTTTAGAATTATCCAGCGTTTTCTTTTTAAAATAAATAAAAAAAAGTTTCTTTTCTACCATACCCACTATTCTAATAGAGATGGATGGGCTCGCGAACATCTTAAAGAAACAATCCAATTAGCGAATAAAGAAAAATTACAACCGATAATAGTAGGGGATTTAAATATAAGACTAACAGAAGATATTCAAAAATTTACTAAGTCAAAATATTTGAATTCTTGGGAAATCAAAGACTATATTTCATATCCTTCTGAAGAAGAAGTTTTAGATTATGTGTTAATACCTAAAACAATGAAGTTTATAAATATACTTTGTGATAAAGATGGATTATCAGATCATAGACCTCTTGTTGTAGAGATTAATGAATCTATACTTAAAACTAATAGAAACTTGAAAAATGGAGATTTAAATTCTTAAATTTTTGTTATGAAAAAAATATATTTTTTGAGACACTGTGAGGCAGAAAGACATCCTACTTTGTTATACACTTTAGATTCCCTTACTAAGAGAGGAGAACAACAAGCAGCAAATATTTCTATGAATTTTTCTTCAAGAGTAGATTGTATATTATCTAGTCCTTATATGAGGGCTAAAAAAACAGCAAAAATAATAGGTGAAAAAATAAATATTGGGATTGAAATTGATTCTAATTGGGGAGAATTAAATAGGGGATTTTATACAGAAAGACCTTACCAAGAATTTCTTGAAGAATGGGAAAAACAAGGTAAGGATTATGATTATGCTCCTCCTTCTGGAGAAAGTGTAAATCATGTTAGGAAGAGAATAGTTAGCGGAATTGATAATGTCATTCTCGTCGTAAGGAAACTCTTACAGACTTTAGTCTGTAGGGGAATTACGACCTCCTTCTTCTATTTTTCTTAACATTTTTCAAGTTTTAAATATTAAAAATGAGTGCGCAACGAATTGGCGCACGCATCCAAACACTATGAGTTAGCGTGAGCTATGTTTCCAAACGTTGCGCAGGAGGCAAAAATGGAACTTAAATCAACTCAGCATGGGTATGTCAAAACACATACCATTTTGTTTTTGTACCAAAGTGTAGGCACAAATATTTTGTTGTACCAAGCGTTAAAGAGCTTTGTAAACAAAGCTTTTATGAAGTTGCTCAAAAAAACAACTTCACTATCTACACACTTGAAATCCAACCGGATCATGTGCATCTATTTGTTGACTTCCCACCAGCATATTCAGTAAGTAAGGTGGTGCAGTTATTTAAAGGGTTTTCTGCATATAAAATCTTGCAGAAAAATCCTTCAATCAGAGGAACTTTCCTTCGCAAAAACCATTTCTGGTCTGCAGGAAAATTCTACAGATCTGTTGGCAATGTAACTGCAGATACCATTCAGCACTACATTGAACAAAGCCAATATGGCTGGAATTTTGAACATCAAGCTAAACTGAGAGTTTAGCTCTCACCGTTGGATACCTCGACCTTCAGGTCGAGATAATTTATCCATTCTTTTTTTCTGCATAAGCTGTATCAGTTTCCCATAATCTTATTTTTGTAACTGTTATTTTATCTGTTAATTTTTTCTGAGTTGTTAACTCTTTGAATATCCATTGAGCCATATTTTCTGCTGTGGTATTAAAAGGGAGTGCTAATAGTTTCTGGTCTATTTTTGTTTTCAAAAACTTTGCTATTAGCTTATCAGTATATGAATTACTATTGTAAACAAATGCGTGGTCAAATTTATCAACTATGAATTTCTTTACAAGTGATTTTAAATCTGAAAAATCTACTATCATTCCATCACTACTTCCTCCTATTTGGGGGTTTCCTTCTATTTCAACTTCAAGTTTATAGGTGTGACCGTGAACATTTTTACATAACCCCCTATGACCAACTAATCGATGGGCACAATGCCAGTTAAATACTTTTGTTATATTCATCTTAACTATATCTCCAGTGTATACATTTTGGTGTTTTTCCCCCTTCAATGTACCCAAAAGCATCATGATTATGAATACTTTCTTCATTAAGAACACCAACTCCATACCATATAATATTTTTATCTTTCTTTATTTGGAAAACAATATCCCTAACTATATCTTCTACGAACTTAGGATTTTTATAGGCTTTCTCTGTAACATATTTTTCATCATCCCTCTTTAATAATGTGAATATTTCACAAGGAGCCTGTTTTTCAACTAATTTGATAATATCTTCAATCCAAATTTTTCTAGAAGAATTAACTCTTATCATTACATGGCTTCTTTGGTTATGTGCTCCATTTTTACTTATCTCTTTGCTACACGGGCAAAGGGTAGTTATTGGTACTCTAACTTCAAGAATATTTTCCTTCGTATTTCCTTTTATAGCACAAACAAATCTACACTGATAATTTAATAGACTTTTCTTCTTTGAGATTGGTGAAGTTTTTTCTATGAAGAAAGGGAAAATAATCTTTATCTCTGCAGATTTTGCTTCTAATTTTTTCATTATATCTTCAGCCATCTCTCCTATAATATCAAGATTAATAATTTTTGTTCTATATTTTTCAACAATTTCTATAAACCTGCTCATATGGGTACCTTTGAAATTGTGTGGTAAAGTTATAAACATATCAAATTCACAGACACTTGTTTGATATCTATCTCCCTTACAAGCAATCTTCATCGGATAGATTAGATGCTTTATTCCAGTTTTATTAATAGATAATTTTCTTTTATCGATAGAGTTTTGAATATCTTTCATCATACACCTCTTCTTTTACTACCCCAAATGGTCTTATGTAATTGGAGAGAAAATCTAACATCTAAATTGTCTTTTAAGATTAGATTAACCAACTTTTTTGCTTTGATACCTTCCAATGGGATAAAAATCACATTTGTTTTACTGATAAGTTTATTTGTATTTATAATTTTTTTAGCATAGTTGTAATCTTTCTCATCTTTAATAACAAATTTACATTGATCTTTTTTCTTTAAAATCTCTAAATTTTTAAAATTCATCTTTTTTGATTCTTTAGAGGAAGGACATTTAATGTCCATAGCAGTAGAAACTTTCTTAGGGATTTTAGAAATATCAAAGGACCCATTAGTTTCTATAGAAAGATTATATCCTTTATCAATTAATATCTTCATTAATTTGTAAATCGGAGGTTGGAGAAGGGGTTCTCCCCCAGTTATGCATACTCTTTTGGTTTTCATATTTTTTAACTTTGCAAGAATCTCTTTTATGTTTATCTTCTCTCCTCCAGAATAAGCATATTTTGTATCGCACCAGTTACATTGAAGGTTACATCCCATTGTCCTTATAAAGACTGTAGGCAGACCAGAAAATATCCCTTCTCCCTGAAGGGAAAAAAACATTTCACTTATATTCAGAATTTTATCCTTGTTTTGTCCTGAGATATCAGATTTAGACATTTTTATAATGTTAAACAATCATAATACAATATAAACTTAATGTTCGGTATTTTATTGCCCCTAAACAATAATAACAATATGGAAAAGTTTATATATTTATGTTATAGAAATATTATTATGAGCTCTAATGGAACAACAATAATAGTCCCTCATTTAAATGAAGACCCAAAAATACTAAGAAAAACAGTAAGTACTATATCAAATTATTTTTCTTCTTTAATCCCACCTTTTGAGATTATTATTGCGGATGGAGGATCAAAACTAGAGAGTCTATTAGGAATAAGGAAACTCTCATTAAGATTTCAAAATGTAATTTCTATAATTGACTATCCTTTAATTTATCCTAATAAAAACATTGGTATCTTTAATTCTGTAAACTTAGCAAAACATGAAGATATATTAATCTTAGATTGTGATAACGAGAGTCTATCCAAAATGGACCTAAAAAAATTAAAAGAAAAATTATCTACTTATTCTATGGTTGTCCCGAATCTAGAGAGAAAAGGAGGAAGATCCAATAGATTACTAGGCATTCCCTCCTTAAGGTTATTCTTTCCAGAAATCTATAGAGAAATCCCATATCCTTTCCCAGGAATATTAGGAATAAAAAAAAGTCTACTGTTAAAAATTGTATATGACAAAAACTATTGTTTTGACTGGGGAGGGGAAATTAATCTGATAGTGGGAGGGCACTTTTATTCTGGTGGGAATATCACTTCTATTAAGATGTATAAGAAAGACAAAAAAAGAGACCTTTCTTCTATATTGAAAGATGCTTATCAAATATACCGAAATAATATTTACTTAAGTGTTATCCATAAAAGATTTCCAAGGAATCTATCAGAAATCAATAAAAAAATAGAAGAGTCTCTAACTCACTACAAGAAAGATGTGGCTCTCTTAAAATGGTTTATAGAAGAAAATAAAATAATTGAACTAAAGAATATTGAAACTGATGAAGACTTTTTTCATTCAGACAAACCTGTAGAAATATATAGAAAGATAGAAAATCTATATGGTAAGTACAAAATATATGAATTATATCTCTTAAATTTGTTGGTCACAAAACCCTTACTTCAAATTCTCTTTAATACAAATGTGGAAACAAAAATATTAGAAAAAAATCCAAAAATTATTAAAAACCTTAACTTAAAAAATATAAGCTTCCTTGCAGATATAATTATCCTTTCCCTTCTTAGAATCTTCGTCTTAGATAAAAAATCACTTCCATATTCAAATTTAAGTGGGATGCTAAATCATAATCCGGTTAAGGGGATTAGTGATTTTGATAGTATTAACCTAAAAAAGATAGAGGATTCTCTTATTGGAGGGATTCGTATAGATACCTTAGATAAGAAGAATTTAATTAAGTTAAATAAAATCATAGAAAACAAGAATTCCAAAATAAGGAATAATAAGCTAAGAAGATTCTACTTAAATTCTTTAATAGGAAAAATAGGAATACAAAGTCTTTATTTTGAAACAGTTAGATTAAGGCAAGAAAATATACACCTTAATAATGATTTTTTCACTAAACTTAGTATTTTGACAACACTTGCAGGGTATTTAAAGGAAAATAATATATTGTTAAATGACTGTCCTTTTGAAAAAGAAAGGTTGGAAGATTTCTTATCTTATGTTTTAAATAATAAAAAATTTGCACCCATTAATTTTAAACTAAATATAGATTTTACAAATAACAAAACTACCCCTGCCTCAAATACAAAGCACGATTATGATTGTGTAATCTTATTCAGCGGAGGGTTTGATAGTACCGCTGCTTTTCTTAAATCGCTTGATGAAGGCTTAAAACCTCTTCTTCTTTGGATTGGATTTGGACAAAAAAATGAAAGATCAGAATATGAAATGGTTAAAAAAACTTCAAAATGGATAAATTACCCTGTATCCCTAGTGCGATTAGATTTAAAGGATTATATTAATGAAGGCTGGAAAGAGTGGGATTATATCATCCCTGCAAGAAATTTTATGTTTGTATGTATGGCGGCCTCTTTTTTAAGTAATTCAAAAAAAAAAGATTTAAAGGTTTTCTTATCCGCCCATGAAGAAGAGATAAAAGAAACAAATACTGATAAAAGTAAAAGATTTTTTAATAGTTGTAGTGAGTTATTTACCAAATTTTATGAAACAAATATAACTGTTGAAACTCCCTTTGAGAAATATAGCAAAGCAGAAATTGCAAGTTATTGGAATAAAAAATGGATAAAGAAATATAAAATTTCTCCTTATTATACTATAACTTGTTATTATGGTACAAATTGTGGGAGATGTAAGGCCTGTTTAAAAAGAAATATTGCTCTTTTGGTAGGGGGATTTAATATGGATTCGGATTTAAAAGAGAATCCCTTTGAAGATAAGGACAATTTTATTTATGAGGATCTTTTGAATAGGTTTGATGAATTTTCACTTAAAAGAAAATTAGAATTATTAATCGCATTAGACATAATGAAAGAAGATTTGCCAATAAAAACTAGAGAAGAGTTCTCATTACTCAAAGATAAATACTCAAAAGACATAGAACCTTATAAGCAACATATCAAAATAGTTGAGATAAAAAAATGAAAGGAAAATTTGTATTAATCGGGGGGGTTTCTGGAGTAGGAAAGACAACACTTGCAAAAAGATTATGCGAGGTAATGGGAGGTTCCAATATAAGATTTTATCATTATATATTAGAAACTGCAAGAAAAAAAGGTATAAAAAATCCTGGTCCAGTATGGGAATTGTTATTGGAAGAAAGTTTACCGCTTATCATTGAAGATATTGAAAGGGAGAAATTTGCTGTTTGTGATCATCATTTTGCTGTTCAACCAATATATGACACTGCTTACGCTTTAGGTGAATTAGGTGTGGAGGATTTAGATGAGCCTTATACTAAAGGGCTTCATGATGGAGCTCTGAAAATGTACGGGTGGTCAAGAATAACAGTATATCCCATCCTTTTAGATGCTCCTACAGAACATATTTTATCTCGTAGAGAAAGTTTATCGAATATAAAGAGACCTAGAAGTTTAAATCCTCTAAGTGTAGATAGGGAAAGAGAATATGAAAGGAGGTATTTTGAAGAAGCAGCAGATTTGCTAAATGGAGGAGATAGAAATCTAATGGTGGCAGAGAACAAAGAAGGAGATTTTGAACAAACATTTGAGAGCGTCTTAGAACAAATTATAGAATAAAATGACAAGGATTATTTTAATTAGACATTGTAAAACAGAAGGAAATGCTTCTGGAAAGATGCAGGGTTACTATGACGACTCTTCATTTACTGAAGAAGGTCTAACTCAATTAAGAAAGCTGGAGAGATACCTTTCAAAAGAACCAATTAAAGCTATTTATTGTAGCGATCTTGGTAGAGCTTTAAAGACAGCAGAAGCAATAGCAAAATTACATAATCTTAAAGTAAGTCCTTTAAAAGATCTTAGGGAAGCTAACATCGGAATTTGGAGATATTTGCCTGTAAAGGAATCTATAGACAAATGGATAGAATATTATAAAGCAGAAAAAGCAAAAGGAATTCCAAGGGAAAAAATTCGACCACCAGAAGGAGAAAATGCTTGGGATCATCAAAAAAGGGTTTTGAAAGCTATCAAAAAAATAATCAAGGACTATCCCAATAATACCGTGGTCATTGTTGGACATGCCGGTACAAACAAAGTATTAATTGGAACATTTGAAAGTAGAGATCCGGACGACTTCTATTCAATCCCTCAAGACAATGCTTGCATAAATATAATTGAAACTGATGGAGTCAAATATAAAGTTATAAAAATTAATGACACTCATTTTCTAAAATGAAAAAAATAGAACTTAAAAGTTTTGATGATCTAAATATATATGGTCACATATCTTTTCCTAAAAATTACAAAAATAAGAAAAATCCTGCTATATTGTTTATTTCTGGAGGTATTCATGGGAGTGCATATGACAAAGGAGGAAAAGAATATGACCCCTTACATGTTTCAATTTCGGATTATTTTAACAAAAAAGGATATATCGCTCTAATTTTAGACAAAAGAGGAAGCAAGGGTTATGGCATAAAATACTTAAGTTATCTAGATTGTTGTGGAAAGGAGGTCAAAGATATCATTGCAGGAGGGAATTATCTACAAAATTTAAGATATGTAAACAAAAATAAGATAATTATCCATGGAACAAGTAGAAGTGCCACTCTTGCTGCATTGGTTCTAAGTAAAACAGATATATTCTCGGCAGGAGTATTGGCCTCTGGTTTTTATGATCTATATAAACAATACAAATATGAAGAAAAATATCGAAAAGAAATCTTTCCAACAAAACAGGCTCTCAATAACAAAGAGATAGAAGAGGTTCCTTATAAACAGAGATCTCCTATAAATTTTGTGAAGAATATTAATTGTCCTTTATTAATTGTTCATGGAACTGATGATCCAATTACTCCGTTAGATTTTTCATTAGAATTCTATAAAAAGTTAAAGAAATACGGTAAAGATGTTCTCTTTATTAAATACAAACGATTTGCACATTTAAAAATTTATAGTTATCCAGAACACCCTTCTGGAAAAGAATATTGGAAAGATGTCATAAATTTTCTTAAAGAAAAATTAAATATCTAGTTCCTTATATCCACAATATATTTTGGCTTATTTGAGTTAGTCTTAGGAACAATCAAATCTTTCTTAAATAATACTT
This sequence comes from Nanobdellota archaeon, assembly GCA_018831025.1. Classification (GTDB taxonomy): domain Archaea; phylum Nanobdellota; class Nanobdellia; order SCGC-AAA011-G17; family ARS1403; genus JAHJRB01. Next base: position 9,211 of record JAHJRB010000008.1, read on the forward strand.
CCCTCTTATTATTACCCAAAACAGTTTGTAATGCCTTCAATAAATCTTTTTCTTTTTCTTTGATTGGAGCGGGTAGATAAATCTGGATAAAATCAGAATCATTTTTTATTAATAGGTAAACAACAAATTCTAATGAAAAATTAGATAGTACTTCAATTATCTTAGATTTTGAAACAAAAGCTCCTCTTAATTTTATTAAATCATCGTTCCTAGAAACAATTTCGAATTCTTTAATAATTCCCCTTTTTACTTTTATATTTTTCACAAGGTCTTTGGTTTTATATCTTATTATTGGGGTAGAAGTATTAGTGAAATCTGTAACCACCAATTCCTTTCCTTGCATTGTTTCTATAGTCTCTAAATAAATATTAGGATATATTGCTATGATTTTTTTAGGATTTTTAGAGTCAGAAAAGCCAACAGGATTGCACTCTGTTAACCCATACAGGTTAAATAATTCAATGTTGTATTCTTTAAATTTTTTAATATAAGAGTTAATAAGCTTTTCTCCTCCAACAAGTATTTTTTTTGGAAAACATGATTTATTTCCTAATTCACTTAATAATTTTAAGGCATAGGTGGGGGTAGAAAACCAGATATTAGGTTTCAAGAGGGATATTAACTTTAACATATTTTCTTTTTGATATGTATTTGTAGACCCAAAGGGGATAATAGGTATTTTTTCTTTATTGCAAGCTCTTTCCACCATACTTCCTACAATAAAATTCCCATATGAAAATAAAATAAGACCTAAATCATCCTTATTTAAATTCATCTTTTTAATAAATTTAACAGCCCTTCCAACAAATCCAGATATTGCTTCCTCTGAAAAGTAGATAAAAAGAGATTCCCCCGTAGAACCACTAGTAGCTCGAACCTCCTTAAAGTTTCTTGGAATACTAAAATCTATAAGATCTTCTTTTGACATTAAAGGTAGACTCTTCCATTCTTCCAAATTTGAAACTTTAGATTTATTAAAATTTGATAATAAACCATTCATTGAATTTAGGATTTTTTGATTAACCATCATAATATATAAAAACCCAAACCTTAATAAATTACTCCCTTTCAGAAAAACTTAAAAATATATCCTTATTAAATCCGGTATATGATATTTGAAGTTTTATTTTCAGATAAAAATAAAGTGAAATCATTAAAAAATATGACTTCTCTTTATCTAAGATCCTCAAAAATTGAGGGAAAATTTCCTTTAATAAAAATGGAATATACCCATAAAGAATTAATCTCTAAAGATTTCTGTTACTTTGAAAGAGAAGGGTTTTGCTTTGGATTCATAATTAAAAATGTTAATGATATTGAGAAAGATGCAAAATGTTGTTATGGCAAAATACTAAAAAAAATAGATAAGAACCAGCCTTATCGCTTTTGGAACTTCATTCCAAATATTAACAAGGAAACAGATAAAGGGGAAATATATAAGTTATTTAATGTTGGAAGGAAAGACGCTTTTAGAGATAAATATGGGGAAGAAGACTTTAAAAAACTCCCTTCTGCAACTGGGATAGATATATTAAATGATAAGCTGATTATTATCTTTATTGCTGGTAAAGAAAAGCCAAAACATCTACAAAATCCTAATCAAATCTCTCCGTATAGATATCCAAAAAAATATGGAGTCAAACCTCCTAGTTTTTCTAGAGCTACCAAATTAAAATCGCAAGATAAAGAATATTTCTTCATATCTGGAACTGCAAGCATAAAAGGGCATTCTTCAATGTACCGAAATAAGATAGATTCGCAATTTAGATTAACAGAGAATAATCTGAATATAATGTTAAATCAAGGAAGGATAAACTACAAGAAGGTCAATTTTAATTCCGCAATTGTTTATTTAAGAAATAAAAAAGACTTCAAGAATATCAAAGAGAAGTTCCAAAAATCATTCCATAAATTAAAAAGTGTTAATTTCCTTCTAGCAAATATTTGTCGTAAAGAATTGGATCTAGAAATAGAAATGGCTATTATAATAGATGCTTAAAAGTTTTCTATATATTATTCACTCTTTATACATAGTAACATTTATAAATAGTAAAAGACAGGTAAATACTATGAAAAAGGGTATTAGAAGAGGAATTATAGGATTAACAGCTTTAGCAGCATTAGCTGGCTGTGGAGAAAGTGTAAGTTCTGGAAATTTAGCTGGTCCTGAAGAAACTACTAAAGTTACTAATGTTCAGGATGCTGAGAGAAGATTGAGAAATTATAGTAGGGGAGATGTTGAGTTAGAATCTAAGATTAATGATGCTATTAGTCATATAATGGCTTCTCCTAAAGTTGCTCAGGAAGCTACTCTTATAGAAGTTCCTTATAATGGTATTAATCCTGGAGATTTTGATTATGATCATGATATAGACTTTGATGATTTTTTTGGATTTGCTGACAATTTTGGAACTTCAAATGAAAATTATGATTTGGATGGAGATGGAGGCATTGTAGATTTTGATGATTTTTTTAGATTTGCTGATAATTTTGGTAAAAGAGTTAATTTTTTACCATTTGTTACTGGTTTAACTTCTGATAATGGGGATAATGTTGAGAAAGGAAGTGAGGTTACTTTAAATGCTAATGCTTTAGATAGAGAAGGAGATAAGTTAAATTATAATTGGTTCCATAATGATGAACCTGCTGGAGTTAATGGTAGAGAATTAGTAAGATGTTTGGAAACTCTAGGAGAACATGTTTTTAGTGTTAAAGCTGTAGATGAATATGGAGGAGAGAGTAATTTAGTTTCTAAGAGTTTTTTAGTAAGGGATAGTGGTCCTAAATTAAGTTTACCTACTAGATTTCAATTTAGCCAATGGACTCCTGGAAATAGCTGGTGTAATACTGGTAATTTTGATTTAGATGAATATGTTTCAGATCCTAATTTTAGAGATGATGAATTAAGTTGGAGCTATAAAGTTGAGGGAGATAATAGTTTTTATCATGAAGGAAGAGACTGGTTTAGAAATTATAGAGCTAAAGCTTTACACTTAGAAGATTTAGGAGATAGAGTCTTAGAAATTAATCCTATTGCTAATTATAATGCAAGTGATCATGGAGTTAGAACTGTTAAGTTTAAGGTTAGTAATCCAGATGGAAAAGCAGATAGTGCTTATGTTGATGTTAATGTTGTTAGAAGTAATGAGTTTGATGAGCTTTATGATGATGTTGTGACTGGAAATGGTTGGGAAGAACCTCCTACTAAGTTCTATATATGGACAGGACAAGGAGTTTCTGAAGATGAATCGCAATGGCCTTTGACAGAAGCTACTGGACCTAGACCAACTCAGCAAGAGATTGACTATTTTTATGATCTGGCTAGACTAATCCCTACTGTAAGTGATTTCTTTGTTCCTCTTGAAATTATTGAGACTGAAGATTGGAATGAATGGATGGCTAATGAGAAGGGATCCATATTAGCATATATTGATAACTATGCTATGGGAGATAATACGTGGGATTATAATAAGAGATATTATGAAACAATTCACATAGGAATGAATTCAGTTCCTAAACATGAGGCTAGACTTAGATCATTTTGGTCTGTTTGTATACATGGAATGTTTGATCATGGCATGGGTCCATATCATCCTAAAAATGATAGAGAAGAATTATTTTATGAAACTGTTTTTAGCGGGGGAAATAGATTAGAGTATGTTCCAGATAGAGATAAAGCTGTTATAGATAGTTTTTATGAAACTAGGCAATACTAAAAACTATTTCTTTTTAATATCTAGATAATATTGCTGGGTTCCTTTGCTATAAATATTAGATAATCTACATCCAAATCCTCCAGCTATACATTCACGCAAGTATTTTCCTGGTTCTTTTAGAGGGTCTATATTACAGGTGCATGTTGAAAGTGCACTTCCACTACAACCTTTATTATTATCATCCCACCAAGCTCCTTCGGCACAACAATGTCCAGTAGGTAAATTTCCTTCTTTTCCTTTACTACATTGAGAGTCTACACATTCATAATCACTAGCGCATGTTTGTCCTATTGTTCTTAATGTGCATGTTTTACATCCACTATTACAGTTAGTTCCACAGTCAGATTTCCACCAGTTTTGCAACCAACAAAGTCCATCAGAACCTATCATTGCGGTTCTTCCTAACATATAATCTATTTCATTTTTATCTATTTTGCTATTACGGTCTAAATCTACTTTATCGAAAATAGTAGGTGTACAAGCCCCAGTTGTTTTTCCACCTGTACAATCTGCGAAAATAAAGAAATCATTAAGGTCTGTTTTTTTGTCTCCATTTAGATCACCACATTCCCTGCCTAAAAGACAGCTTCTTGTGATTGCTTCAGCATCTATAAATTTATCATCATTAAAATCTGCATTATAAAAGGCTTTTACTGGACATCCTCCACTAGGACTGCTACTACCTGCGCAATCTGCTAAAATAAAAAGATCTTGAAAATCAACTTTTCCATCTGTATTTAAATCAGCACAACCCTCACAACCTTCATCTATATTTCCATTACCATTGTTATCTATTCCATCAAAGCATGTTTCTCCTGGAAAGCAAACACTAGGACTACCAGTACAAGTGTAGCCTGTTTCAATTGTACAGGTTTTAGAGCAGCCATCACTGTTAGCTGTATTTCCATCATCACATCCTTCATTAGAGGAATCATATTTTCCATCTCCACAATATGAAGTTGTGCCAGCTATAGATTTACAAGCGCTATTACATATAGTACAAGAAGTTTGTCCGTAAGTGCAGGTTTCAGTAACAGTGTTGCCATCATCACAAGTTTCTCCAGTTCCTATACTGCTATCTCCACATACTGCAGCTGTAGCGCAGGTTCCACAAGTTACTCCTGCAGGGGGGTTTTTACAGCAGTATTTACTATAAGTAAACCCATTTGATGGATACCCCCATCCAGCACCACAATCTCTTGGATGATAGGTTCTACAAGAATTGTCTGCTATGCAATTATTTTGACACCATGTTGCTTCATTAGGATAAACTTCATTTCTACATCCTCTGCAATCATCATTACAATCATTAATAGTAGAGCCGTCTGTATGAGTGCCTGCTTTACATCCTTCTTTATAAGTCCAAGTCCATTGACAAGAACCATCTCCACATCTTGGTGCTGGAGGTGGGGGTGGGGGTGGAGCTCCTCCGTCTCCTTTACATGCAACTGTTAATGTGCCTGTTTTTTGTATAAAAGGACAAGGATCTCCTTCGCAAAGAGTATTTTCAGGGATAATCCGTACATGACCTTGATTTGTGCCACCGCTATAAGCACTACAACTATTAGTTTTTGAGCAACCACTAGCAGTATAAGTGCTGCTCCAACTATGAACAGAGGTATAACAATTTATTTTAATAGAATTTCTTTCATTATTAGATTCAGTACAAGTAGCTCCATTATTACACCAGGTTTCTAAATTTCCAGCCTTTACATAATCTGCAACGCTAAGTAAAATTATAGTACAAAATAAAACCATAAATATTTTTTTAGCTGTATTTTCCATAGTTTTCCTCACATAAGCTTATTAATTTTGGAGTTGTTAAATGCTGTTTGCAGTAGGTTGTGTCTGTATTTTTTATATTTATTGCTGAATAAGTTACTATTGGGGCGGTACATTCATCATATTTTTCTTTTCCATTTGGATCTTGATATAATTCTTCTTGATACCAGATTTGCTGGCAGAAATTGTAATCTTTTAACTTAAAAGCCTGTAATTTTTTAAATACTATTGAACATTCTTTTTTTCCTTCTAAAGTTGCAGCTTTATTACATTCTTCTTCATTGTCGTTTTCAATTGCTAAATTAATTTCTGGCAAAAAAGCTTTATTGAAAGTATAAAATCCTAAATATGTTTCTGGGATGTAAGAATCTATTGCAAATGGATTTTCTGTAGCAATTCCTTGTTGGGTTTGTACGCATCCAGTTAATAGAATTAAAACTATAAATAAAAATACCACCTCTTTTTTTATAAACATACTAGTATTTTGAATGTTATGTTTGTTTATATATTTTTTGGATTGAACCTTTCTTGGAAAGAAATCTTCACTAAAGAACTAATCTTCTAAAGAGTTAATACAGATGTTATTTATTACTTCGTTTGCTATAAATTTATGAAAAATTAAGGATATAATAACCATTTCCATAATGGAATAAAATGTATTTCATCTTCTTTTTTTCCCAAATCTTTCGTTAATAAAATTAATTCTTTTGTTTTTTTATATTTTTTTTTAAACTCTTTTAACCCGTTTATTTCTCTTTCATCTGTTTTGTCTGTGTAAGAAACATTTACAGCACTTAAACTATTATCTTTATTTTTAATTATAAAATCCACTTCATTTTTATTTTTCCAATAATATACATCTTTATTTCTTCTTTTTAATTCAACAAAAACAAGATTTTCAGCTAATTTACCTTCATCTTTAGAAAACTTAAAACTTACAGCATTTCTTAATCCATTATCAATACAGTAGACCTTAGAAGCCAAAGTTTTTTGTTCTTTAAAAGAATATGAAAAATGATCAACTGAAAAAAATAAAGAGGCTTCTATAAAGTAAGATAAATAATCCTTTATAGTGTCATAAGACAATTTTAAGGAATTTCTTAAATTTCTTAGAGACATTAAACCTGTAAAATTGGTCATGAAAAACAAAGCTAAATCTTTTGCTTTTTGTGAATTTAGGTTGTATCTATCTACTATATCCTTAAATAATATGTCATCAAAATACTGCTCAAGGATCATTATTTTAAAGTTTTTAGATTTGAATAGAACTTCTGGAAATCCTCCTAGATTTAAATATCCTTCCAAATGCTTCAAAATTAAACGTTTTGTTTTAACAAGCAGTATTTCTTTTTTTAGATTTTGTTCATTAATCCTTAGATTGCTGAATGATAAAAATTCATTAAAGCTTAGAGGGAATACTTCAAATGTTAAGTTTCTTCCAGTTAGAAGGGTGGAATATTCTTTTCTTAATAAATAAGAGCATGAGCCTGAAATGATAAATTTGTCATTTGTTTTTAGGTCGTATTTTTTCCTTATCCAGGATTCCCATTCTTTTCTTTTATGGATTTCATCTAAGAATATGTATGCTTTTTTATCAGGATTTAAGTTTTCTCTATAGCTTTCATAAATATCTTCTAAACTATCTTCTGTTAATTTTTTGTCCTCCAAATTAACGAATAGTATTTGTTTGGGGTCTGTGTTTTTTAGTAAATGGCTAATCATCTGGTACATCAAAGTGCTTTTTCCAGACCTTCTAATACCTGTTATTATGGTAATTTCTTTTATTTTTATTGAACTAAGTAACGTGCTGTATTCTGGTCTGTTCGTTCCTTTCAATTCATTAATTAAGTCCTTGTTTTCCCACCAAGGGTTCCACTCAACTAATTTTTTAATATCCATATGTTACAATAGAGTGTAACAAATAGTATATAAATGTTACGTTTTTTTGTAACATTATTAATTTCATAAAATGCCTATGCGTAAATGTTTTACTCTTAATGTAGTTTAAGTCGTAAATTCTAAATATTCTTGTTGTACTAATTAAAAATATCTTTTTTCATTAGATTTTAACTTTTAATAGAATTAATACAAATATTATTAATTACTTCGTTTGCTATAAATTTGCGTTTCTTTTGGCAATACTAAGAGAATTCAAAAATTTGCTAAGATTTTTTCTTTAATTTTTTTTCAAGCATTTCTTCGCTTATTTCTCTTAATTTTTTAAGAACTTCTCTTGGAATATCTGCTTTAAAATCTTCTTTTAACTCTTCAAGAAAATCATATAAAAATACAGGGAATAGATAAGATTCTAGTTTTGTCTGGTTAATAGCTTCTTCTATTATAATATTCCAGTTAATATTGAATTTTTTAAGTATATTTATAGCGTCTATCCTATCTCCTGCTCTTTCAGTGGCACACTTAAATAATATAATATCTTCTGGACTTACAACTTTAACAATTAAGTTGCCGTATTCATAGACTTTGCCTACTCTTTTTTTTATATTTTCAGTAATTTCAAAAGTAACAACTTTTTTTATAAATATATCAATTCTTTCCTCTCCTCTTTCTAATAATAACGGAGGATTTTTCTTTTTAAAATATATTACTCTTATATCTCTTTCTTTAAATCCAAGTTTTCTTAAAACTTTTTCAAATATTTCTTTGCTTTTTTTATCATCAAATACAATATCAATATCTTTTGTTGCTTCTTTAACTCCATGATAAAGCATAGCACTTCCACCAACAATATAACAATTTATTTTTTCCTTAATTTCTTCTCCTATCAGGCTAAGCAATTCGTTTTGTTTTTCTAAATCTATCATTCTTTTAGCCTCCATAGATCCTGCTTGTTGAAGGGGATATAAATTTTCCATTTATTTTCAATATCTTTGAAATCTTTAGATTTGGCATTTTGAACAATAAACATTTTTTCATTTTTTGCATTTAACATTAACTTTAAATGTTTATCATCTATTTTTTTTGTTTTAATTGTTTTTCTGGCAAGCTCATATAATGCTCCTAATTTTCTCCTGACATTTTCTTTTTTAGCAAGAGCATATAACTTAGAAAAATCTTTAATTTTATTAAATAAGGCTAATGAAGCTAGAATAACCCTATAATCTTCTGTTTTTATTGCACGGATTATGGCTTCTTCAATGCTTAATTTTTTCCCGATTATTCTCTCTTCAAATGGTCTTGATAATTTAACAGGAGAATTTTTGTTGATAATATCGTATAATCCGGGGTTTCCAATTTTTATTATTTTATTCATATGAATATTATATAATCTTGGTTGTTTTCCTCCTCCAGAGGTTTCAACATATCCTAGTTTTCTTAATTCATGAATTTTTTTAATTGCTGTACTTCTCTTTACCTTAAGCTTTTTTTGCAAGGTTTCAATTGTGTTTAATCCTTTTATTTTATTTAGTATGGATTTATTCATGATAGTAATGCATATTAACTATTATATAAGCTTTTCTATTATTTGGATATGTAATTTTAAAAAATTATTAATATGGAGAAGAATTTTTATGTTTTTTGGATTATTTGATAGAGTTAATACAGATGTTATTAATCACTTCATTGGGGATCATTCTACAGAAAGCGGGCTGGTTGTTTTTTTGTGCTTTATCAAGGTAAAATAAAGATTTGCAAATTTCTGTTGCTTTTATGGTTGAAGAATAATTACAATAACTAACTTCATCTAAAGAAATTGCCTGTTGGATTAATATGTCATTTTTACAGTCTTCAATTTGTAAATTTGTTGCTAAAGCATTACAATCTCTCATTCTAATTTCAAATTTTTCTTCAAATGTTAGTTGGGATTCTGGGTATGTTAAAGTTTTTTGGAAAGTGCAAGCTGTAATGAAAAATAGTAAAATTAAAAGGAAAATTAACTTTTTCATGTAGTTATGTAATATATATTTTTATTTAAATATTCTTATTTTGTTTATTGGGGTTATTCTTTTATTTTCAACTAAGATTCCTGAGTCTTCTGGTAATGCTATAATGGGTGTTTTAGTTTTTTTGATATGTTTTAGGATTAAGGGTTTTTCTTTTTTATTATAATGGCATTGTATATTATGGTTGTTAACTAGATTAAAACCTTTTAAATTCTTTAACTTAACTGTATTTTTATCTCTTAAAGTTCCGAAAGATGCA
>JAHJRB010000055.1 GCA_018831025.1 Nanobdellota archaeon
TACTAACAATTAATTTTATAAAGCCGATTTTATTAGAATTCTTAATGGTAAAAGAATTAATTCCAGAAATCAATATAGGTTTAGTAGGTCATGTGGACTGTGGAAAAACTACTTTAGTATCTAAACTATCTGGTAAATGGACAGATATTCATAGTGAAGAAATAAAGCGGGGCATTACAATTAGATTAGGTTATGCAGATGCGACTTTCTACAAAACACCAGAAGGAAAGTACACAACAAGTTCAGATTCAGGAAAAAATACTCCACTAAGAAAGGTTTCTTTTATAGATGCCCCGGGACATGAAACATTAATGGCAACTATGCTTTCAGGAGCGGCAATTATAGACGCAGCACTATTATTAATTGAAGCCTCAAAACCATGTCCTCAACCCCAAACAAGAGAGCATTTAATGGCTTTAGAAATTTTAGGAATAAAAAATATTATCATAGTCCAAAATAAAATTGATTTAGCTGGAAAAGAAGACTTAATAAAAAATTATAATGAAATAAAAGAATTTACCAAAGGAACAATAGCTGAATCTGCAACAATAATCCCTATAAGCGCACAACACAACACAAATGTTGATGCTTTAATTGAAGCAATAGAAACTGATTTCAAAACACCAAAAAGAGATGTAACAAAACCACCTTTACTTTTCATAGCAAGAAGTTTTGATATAAACAGACCAGGAGCTTCTTGGGAAAAATTAACCGGCGGAGTTTTAGGCGGAGCTTTAAAACAAGGTACACTAAAAATGGATGATGAAATAACTATCCTCCCAGGCTTAAGAACAGAAGAAGCTGGAAAAGTTTTGTGGAAACCATTAACAACAAAAATAACAGGTTTGCAAAATGGCAGTATAAATGTAAAAGAAATAACTCCCGGAGGCAGCGTTGGAGTATTAACAGAATTAGACCCTAGTTTAGTTAAATCAGACAATCTAATCGGAAATGTGGCAGGTTATAAAGACCAATTACCAAAAGTCTGGTATAGTTTTTATCTTAAACCAGAATTACTAAAACGAGTTGTAGGAACTCAGGAAGACCTAAAAGTTGAAGGGATAAAAAAAGGAGAATCTTTAATGTTAAATGTTAATAGTTCTATCACATTAGGAATAGTTGATGAATTAAAAAAGAACTTAGTTCATATTAATTTAAAAATTCCAGTATGCGCAAATAAAGATAATAGGATCGTAATCTCCAGAAGAATCGGCACTAGATGGCGCTTAATCGGTGTTGGAACAATTTCTACATAATCTCTCTTAAATGTTTTAATCTATGAACCACATCTCCAGGAGTAGTAAGAACGCTTCTCTCCATTCCCTCTATAACCAGGTCTAGATATTCCCTAGGATCAACATTAGTATCGTTAAAAATTCTTCTCCTATTAGCATCGGTAATTTTCCATCTTCTATCTTTTCTATCTTTTTCGAATATTAAATCAATTCCCCTATATTCATCTTGAGAATGAATAACTAAATATGCCCCCCCATTAAATACTTCTGCGCCAAGTCTTTCTAACTGTCTCTTAGTATAATCCCTTTTAGCAATTTCCCTAAAACCAGAATCAATAGTATACATTTCTTTTGGAATTTTGTGATTCATATAAGAAATAAAAAGATTCTATAATTTATAAGAATTAATATTCTTTAATATCTATTCCCCATTAACAATAATTTTAGCAATAGAATTAAGTTTATCTCCTGGATTTAATTTAATAATTCTAACTCCCTGAGTATTCCTTCCAATTTGGCTTACATTTTTTACCTTAGTTCTTAGCATAATTCCCTTAGATGTAATTAAAAATAATTCATCTTTATCATCAACAGTCTGTATCGCAACAACCTTACCATTTCTGGGAGTAGTTTTAATATTAATAACTCCTCCACCCCCTCTTCTAATTAATCTATAATCGCTAATAATAGTTCTTTTACCATAGCCGTTTTCAGTTACAGATAATAAAGTTAATTCATCTTTAGCAATACCCATCCCAATTACCTTATCTACTGCTTTTAATCTCATAGCTTTTACTCCGGCAGCACCCCTTCCCATAGGTCTTATGTTAATTTCATCAAATTTGCTGGCCATTCCATTAGCTGTAGCCAATATTAATTTCTGAAAACCATCTGTCCAAAGTGCTTTTATTAACTCATCCTTATTTCTTAAGTTAATACATCTAATTCCATTACTTCTTGGATTTGAAAATAATTTTAACTGTGTTTTCTTAATTAATCCATTTTTAGTAACCATTACTAAATATCCCTTACCAAAATCTTTAACAGGAATTAATGTAGTTACTTTTTCATCTTTTTCTAATTTTAATAAATTTACAATAGCCTTTCCAGTACTATATCTCCCAGCTTCAGGTAAATCATAAGCCTTTAACCAATGTAATTTTCCTTTATTTGTAAAAAATAGTAAATAATTGTGCGTATTTGTAATAAATAAATTCTCAACAAAGTCTTCTTCTTTAGTCCCTGTCCCAACCATTCCTTTTCCTCCTCTTCTCTGTGATTTATAGCTGGTAATAGGGATTCTTTTAATATAACCAGAATGTGTAACAGTCACAACTACATCCTCTTCAGGAATTAAATCAGCATCTTCTAATATTACTAGTTCATCTGTAATCTCTGTTTTTCTTTCTTTCCCATAAGCTTCTCTAATCTCAATTAATTCATCTTTAATTATATTAAACACTTTTTCCTCAGAAGCTAAAATACCTTTATACTCTTCAATTTTTTTTAATAATTCAGCATGCTCTTCAATGATTTTATTAGTTTCTAAGCTAGTTAATCTTTGCAATCTCATCTCCAAAATAGCTTCACTTTGTTTCTCACTTAATTTAAATCTTTGAATAAGTAAATCTTTAGCAACTACAGCATCTTTAGAGCTTTTAATAGTTTTAATAACAGCATCAATATTACTTAGTGCAACTTTCAATCCTAATAAAATATGAGCTCTGTCTCTAGCCTTATCTAATTCAAATTTAGTTCTTCTTACAACAACATCTTTTCTATGTAAAATAAAATACTGTAATAAATCTTTTAAGCCTAAAACTCTAGGAACTCCATCTACTAATGCCAGCATATTAATTCCAAATGTAACTTTTAGATTACTGTGTTTTAATAATTGATTTACTACAACTTCCGGACTTATATTTTGTTTTAGCTCAAAAACTATTCTCAGTCCTTTCCTATCACTTTCATCTCTAATATCACTTATTCCCTCAATAACTCCATCCTGAACTTTATTAGCTATATCTTCTATTAATAATGACTTATTTAGCATATAAGGAATCTCAGTTACAACAATTCTATTTCTCTTTCCTTCTTCAAAATCTATTTTAGCTTTTACAGTTATTTTTCCTTGTCCGGTTTCGTAAGCTCTTTTAATTCCAGCTTTTCCGCATATAATAGATCCTGTAGGAAAATCCGGTCCTTTAACAATCTCCATTAATTCATTAACATTTAAATTAGGATTATCAATTAATTTAATACAAGCATCTGAAACTTCCAATAAATTATGCGGGGGTACATTAGTTGCCATTCCAACCGCAATTCCACTGCTTCCATTTACAAGCAGATTAGGAATCCTAGTTGGCAAGACTATAGGCTCTTTAGTGGAATTATCATAATTAGGAA
>JAHJRB010000056.1 GCA_018831025.1 Nanobdellota archaeon
AAGAAAAATAGCACAAGCATTAAATCCCAGCATTGTTTTTCCTGAAATCGAGTAAATTTATTCTAAAAAGAATTCTAAACCTTTAAATATTTTTTAATCTTTTAAATTTTAAATGAAAGCCCTTTCCTTAAAACAACCATATGCTGAATTAATTCTTCAAGGAAAAAAGAAAATAGAGTTAAGAAAATGGAATACTAACTTCAGAGGAGAGTTTTACATACATGCATCTAAAATCCCGGATAAAAAAGCGATGAATGAATTTAATTTTAAAGAACTTCCTTTAGGAGCTGTAGTAGGAAAAGCAACTTTAACAGATGTTAAAAAATATAATAATGAAGAAGAGCATAAAAAAGACAAAAATTTACATTTAGCTTCTTCAGAATGGGGCAACTACGGATTTATTTTAAAAAATATAAAAAGAATTAAAAAAATTAAAGCAAAAGGAAAATTAAATTTCTGGGAGTTTTAAAAATCAAAATGCTCTTTATCTAACAATAGTTCATATACCCTATCATAGTCATTCCCTCTAGGTTTTAATATTGTAACTCTTCTACCAAGTCTTGGATTAATTTCAACAATTTTAAACATTCCCCCTTCTATAGGTTCAGCACTTTCAACTTCTAAATATTTTTTTACAGAATCTCTTTCAAAATAACGAGGAGGGGAACTTCTCATTCCCATTGCATCTTTTTTTAATCTCTCTATTCCAATTAATTCTCTAATTTCCTCATTAGTCATTTTTATCATTTTTATAACTATATCAGAACTCTTTTTTATAGTATAAACTAAAGACAATCTTTAAAAATCCTCTTATTATACATAAAAAGAAAAAAGTTAATTATCTACATCTTTTTTGTAAAACTATTTTTTAGACTTTCTAAATACTTATAAATAAGTTCGCATAATCATAGAGTATGAATAATGAAGAATTCCTAAAAAAATTAGAAACAGAATTAAAAATTTCTAAAAATTCTCCTCATACAATAAGAAATTATGTAAAAGCAAATAAAGCATTATTAACTTTTACAAAAAAATCTCCAGAAACTTTAACAATTGATGATGTAAAACTTTACATGGCAGAACATTTAACAGATAAAGCTTCTACATCTATCATAGTTTTCTTAGCAGCTTTAAGATATGCATACACAACAATATTTGAAAAAGATATTACTGTTGGAATTAAAAGACCAAAAAGAGAAAAGAGAATTCCAAGTGTTTTAACAAAGGAAGAGGTTAAAAAATTATTCAGCAGCATTAATAATAAAAAATCTAACCTAATGATAACTTTAATTTATGCAGCAGGCCTGAGGGTTTCTGAATTAACAAATTTGAAAATTATTGATCTTAACTTTGAAGAAAAAATAGGGCATGTTCGTCAGGCAAAAGGAAGAAAAGACAGAGTCTTCAACATCCCTGAAAATCTCTCCGACCAATTAAAAAAACAAGTTGAGCAACAAAAATCTTTAAATCAGGAATATTTATTCTCCGGAAAGCACGGACCTTTATCTACGAGAAATATACAAAAAATAGTTCAAACAGCAAGACTTAAAGCAGGAATAGAAAAAGACGTCCACCCCCATACACTGAGACATTCATTCGCAACTCATTTATTGGAGAATGGAGTTGATATAAGATTCATCCAAACCCTACTTGGGCATAGCTCACTAGAAACGACACAGATTTATGCTCATGTTTCCACAGAGCAGCTAAAAAAAATAAAATCTCCGTTAGAAAATCTTTAATTTTCCGTCGACAAAATCGTTATTAGAAAAACTATATAAGCGAGATACTCTTCTAAACTTTTAATATTTTACAAAAGAGGTGAGAGGAAGTGCCAGCTAAAAAAAGAAAAACAGCAAAAAAGAAAACCACAAAAAAGAGGAAATAATTCCTCTTCCAATTTTATTTGTTTTCCTAAATAACTTGTATTCTATAAAATATCTATTAAACTCATCCGACATATCCGACAAGGGTGCGTAAAGTTTATATACGACAAGATCTTTATTATCGTCGGTAAAATATGAAAAAATGGACTGAAAAGGAGGTTGAATTCTTAAAGAAAAAATACCTTAAATTAAGTTATAGAGAAATGGCTTTAGAACTAAAAAGAAATAAAAAATCTATAGAAGGGAAATTGAATAATTTAAGATTAAAAAAATCAATCAAATTATCAAAATCAGAAATTCTAAAAACATACTATAAGAATAATGACCACCATACAAAAGGCAAACCTAAATCAGAGGAACAAAGGAGAAAACTGTCGATAGCAAGAAAAAAATATTTAGAAAGAACAAATCCGGAGGTTCTACAGAAAATTTACAGAAAAATGTCCCTAACAAAAAGGAGAACAGGCGTTCATTTAGGTGAAAAAAATTCTATGTTCGGAAAAAAAAGACCAGACTTAGTTAAGAGAAATAAAGAGAGCTGGAAAGATAGAAACTTCAGAATAAAAATTAAAAAAATTCTTCAAAAAACAACATATCAAGGATCTCAAAGACAAAAAAATCTCTATAAGTTCCTAAAAAAAAGATTTCCAACTGATACAATACTCTTTAATGATTGGAAAACATTAGATTATAAATATGAAATTGACATCTCTATCCCAACCAAAAAAATAGCAATTGAGTGGGATGGATATAGATGGCATTATGGGGAATTATCCGATAATAAAAGAGATTCACAAAAAAATCAGGCAATTTTAGATAGGGGATGGAAATTTATAAGAATAAAAGATGATCATCTTAATAAGTCTGAGATTTTAGAAACGCAAGATTTAATTATAGATTTGATAAATAATATTAACTCTCCTGATTTTAAAATTACAGGAGGTTTTTATATAAACTAAAGGGGGTGATTAAAATCGGGAAGATAATCGTAAAAAATGTAATTCAAAGAAAACCTGGCTACCTATACTATAGGTTTTTAACAAAGTGTTGAAACCGGTGCAGTAGATGGCAAGGGAAATGTATGCGAGGCAAAAATGAGCCGCGGAGGAAGAAGAAAGAAGAAAAAATAAACTTCTTTTTTCTTTTTATATTTTTTATATAGGTACCCGTTTAGCTAATCGCCCACTATAAAAAAGTGAAATTTAATATTTATAGAGGATAAAAAGTGTCACTAAGCCATTTTTGGCTATTTTTCATGAAAATCACGTTTATCGTCGATAAATCAAAAAACAGCTAAACGG
>JAHJRB010000057.1 GCA_018831025.1 Nanobdellota archaeon
ATTTAGAAATCCTTTTATATTTAAAGATTATTCTAAAAAGCATGAATGGGTTAGGCAGATATAAAAGAGTAATAAAATATATAGGAAGTTTAGAAGATAAAAACAAGAAAGCTAAAAATTCTCCGGAGATGAAAAAACTTCTTAAGAAACTAAAGTTTGCAGGTTATAAATTACGTAGTTTAGAAACAATACGTATAATCGCAATAATCTTACTTTATTCTTCTGTTACTTCAACAATAATCTCAATAATACCTGGATTTGAACTCTTATCAAAAAACATAGTCCAATTATCTAGTGTAATAGGTTCCACTATATTTTTAATAATGGTTGGTATAACAACAAAATTAATATCACTTTATATGATTGATATGCAATTAGTCTCTAGTCATATAATTTCTATCTATACCAAGAAAAAATGATAACCTTAATAGAAATATTTAGTTTTTTAATATTAATTGTATCTATTGCTTACATATTCTCAATGAATATAACCAATGATTTTAAAAAGAACTTAAAAATATCTTTAATAGCAACCTCTCCAGCTGTTTTTTTTCATGAACTATTTCACAAGATATTTGCAATCTCTTTTGGCTATGCTGCAACATTCCATATCTTTACACCAGGATTAATCTTAGGAGTTATATTAAAACTGGTAAACTCTCCTTTTCTAATAATCGCTCCAGGTTTCGTGTCTATATCAAATGTAACAAATGATTTGCAATACCGGCTAATCGCCTTTGCAGGACCCTTTGCAAATTTATTATTATTTTTAACAGCTTTATTAATTTTAAAATATAAAGATAATCTAAGCGAAAAACAATTAACAATACTTCATTTAACAAAAAGAATCAATTTACTTTTATTAATATTTAATATGATTCCAATATCTCCATTAGACGGAGCTAAAGTTTTATTTGGACTTTCTTGATTTTCTTTTCTTAACAGGTTCTCTTTTATTTGGTTTTTTTCTTTTAGAAATTTTTCTTTTAACAGATTTTTTAGAAATAGTTTTTCTTTTAATTTGTTTTCTTTTTGGTCTTCGTTTTCTAACCGGCTTTTTCCTAGTTGTCTTTCTTTTAATAGTTCTCCTTTTAGTAGGTTTTCTTTTCTTAGAAACTCTCTTAGCTGGTTTCCTTCCTGCAGTTTCTTTTTTAGGTTCTCTTGGTTTTCTTTTAGGAGTCTCAACAAAAGGTTTTTCTAATTGTAACTTAGTCTCATTAATCTCTTTCTCAATTGTTCTAATTCTTTTTTCATTATCTTCCTGTTGTAATAACTGACCGCAATCAGGACATTTAAAATCATGCTCCATCGCAGCTTCCAATCCAAGCCTTACACACTCATTAGGACAGATAAAATAGCTGCCAGTTTTTTCACTTTCAAACCTTTCTTTCAAAACTTGTAATTTTTCTTTCTTTAGTTTAACAAATAATTCATAACCTTTTCTTTCATGAAAGGTCCAATAATAAATATACCAACCTTTTTTCTGATCTTTTTTTCTAGTAAAGGAAACTAAGTTAAAAGAATATAATCTATAAAGCATATTTCTTACTTGATTGACTGTAATCCCTAATTTTTCTGCAATTTTAAATTCACTAACATCTTCTTTGCCTTTAATTAGTTCAACAAGATCTATAACATCCTTACCAGCTATCTCTCCAACAAGTTCTTTTACAATTTCAGTATCTATGACCATTAAGTTTGTAAAACTAATAGATTAGCTTAAAAAATTTTCGATTATGTTTTTCCCACTTCAGAATAATAAGAAAACCTTTTTATATTATATAATTTATCATATCATAAAAAGGAGGTGCCAGTGATGGGACTTTTTAATAAGAAAAAAGAAGAAATTAAAGAAAAAATAAGACCACCAAGATTTCCAGGTTTATCAGAACCATCATTTCCTAGTTACGAACCATCATTTCCTTCTACAGATGATGTAAAAAGTGCTGTAGAACGTCCCTTATTTCCTGAACCAGAGGTAAGAGCAAGACCTGTTGAGGATAAGGCAATCTTTGTCCAAATAGATAGGTACAAAGAAGCAATGGATACTCTGGAAATGATAAAGGAAAAACTGAAAACTTCTCAAACAATTCTAAATGAATTAAATGAACTAAAAAGACAAGAAGATGCAGAGTTTGCGGAATGGCAATCTAACATAGAAGAGATTAAAGAAAAGTTATTGGTAGTAGACAATAACTTATTTGAGGTTTAAACCTTATGCCGCCTAAAAAAAAGAGTAAAGTAATACACGCACAAGTCTCAAACCCTGTATTAGTTAGAAAAACAATCTTAGAGACCAGTATTCTTTCCTTAGAAAATTTAAAAATATTAAAGAACATCAAACAAATAAAAAGGAGAAAAGCGAAACTAAAAACAGAGTTAAGAAAGCTTTGCAAAGAAATGCAGGATCAATCATTAATCTTTGAAGGAAAAATACCCTCTCCTGATGAAGTAGGAATATCCCCAGAGAAAGAAACAGAAAAAGAGATAAGAAAGGTTGCAAGAGAAGAAGGAAGAAAAAGAAAATCTCAAGAAAAGTTAATGGTAAAAACAACAAAAAAAGAAGAAAATCCTTTTGAACAAAAAGACCAATTAGATTTCGATATAGAAAAACTAAAAAGTAAAATAAAAGGTCTTTAATTTTTTATTTCTCTAAAACAGCTTTTATTCTTCTAATTCCAGCACCCGAACTCTCTTGTTTTATAATTCTAAATTTTCCTTTTATTTCTTTAGTATTACTAACATGAGGACCAGCGCAAATTTCCTCGCTATAATTTCCAATACTATAAACGCTTACAACGTTCCCATACTTTTCTTCAAAAGTACCGCTAGCTCCTTTTTTCTTAGCTTCCTCTACACTCATCTCTTCTTTTTTAACTTCTAAAGAAGCTTTAATTTTTTCATTAACTTCATTCTCAATAACTTTAATCTCATCATCCTCTAATTTTCTATCTAAATTAAAATCGAATCTTATTCTCTCAGCAGTAATATTACTCCCTCTTTGTTCAATATTTTTATCAATATGATTCCTAAGCGCTTGTAACAATAAATGAGCAACAGTATGTAATTGAGTAACAACCTCGCTATTATCTGCTAATCCAGATTTAAATACTCCCTTAGTTGCTTTTCTACTAAGCTCTTGATGTTTCTTAAATTCCTCCCAAAAATTTTCTTCATCAACTTCTAAATTTTTCTCTTTAGCTAGTTCAATAGTCATCTCTAATGGAAATCCATAGCTGCTAAATAATGTAAAAGCAGTTTCCCCAGATAAAATCTTTTCCTCTAATTTTCTAATTTCTTTTTCAAACACTCTTAATCCAGAATTCAAACTTTTCCTAAATCTATCATCTTCTTTTTTTAATTGGTCTAAAATAAATATTTCATTTTTCTTAAGCTCTGGATAATTTAATTTGTAAATATCAATAACAACTTTAGCTAAGTCTTCTAAATAATTTTCTTTTCTAATTCCTATTAAATTTCCATATCTGATAACTCTTCTAATTAATCTTCTAAGAACATACCCTCTCCCTAAATTACTTGGCTCAATTTTTTCATTTAAAATAAAAACGCTAGCTTTAATATGGTCTGCTATAATCCTCTCAGCTTTAGTATCATCTTTTTTAGAAAACTCTCTTATTTTATTTATCAGCGGAGAAAATAATTCAGTTTCAAAAACACTTTTTAAATTATTCAAAGTCATTATTGTCCTCTCTACCCCCATTCCAGTATCAACATTTTTTTGTTTTAACTCTTTTAGACTTCCATCTTTTAATTGATTATATTGCATAAAAACATCGTTCCAAATTTCTACCCATGTTTTATCCTCAAGATTGAATTCCCTAGGCGCATTTTCTTTTCCTGTCCAATAAAACATTTCAGTGTCCGGTCCGCAAGGTCCTGTACTGCCTGCAGGTCCCCACCAATTATCTCTTTTCCCTAAAAATTTAATTCTCTCTTTAGGAATCCCTAAACTTTCCCAAACTTCAGCACTTTCAATATCTTTCTCAGCATTCTCATCTCCGATAAAACAACTAACAGCTAATTTATTTTTATTTAATTTCAACACCTTAGTTAAAAATTCAAAACTAAACTTAATTGCATCTTCTTTAAAATAATCCCCTAAACTCCAATTGCCTAGCATTTCAAAGAAAGTTAAATGAACATCATCTCCTACTTCTTCAATATCTGTAGTTCTTATACATCTCTGCACATTAACTAATCTGTTTCCAAAAGGGTGTTTCTGCCCCAATAAATAAGGAACAAGCGGATGCATTCCCGCAGAAATAAAAAGCGCAGTAGGATCATTCTCAGGAATTAAACTGGAATTTTTAATCTCTTTATGTTTTTTACTCTTAAAAAATTCAATATATTCTTTAATTAACTCATTAACCTTCATACATAAACAATTAAAATAAAAGTTTAAAAACTTTTACTTTATAGTCTCTAAAAACTTATTAAATACTTCCTCGCTTATACATTGTCCAGCAACACATATATTACTCTTGCATTCGTAATTATTCAAACATTTCTCTCCACTAGTCATTTGCCAGTCTAATTCTTCATCAACATCGCAATAACTCCCATCATTAGTTCTAGTCCCTATTGGCAAACAAACCCCCCTAAAATAACACCCGCTTTCACATTTGCCATATTTACTATCCTCTTTTTCCTCTTCTCTGCTTCTTAAACAAATCCCTTTTCCATCTTTAGTTACACACCCATTAAAGCATTCAAATTTTTCAATAGC
Source organism: Nanobdellota archaeon (assembly GCA_018831025.1). Classification (GTDB taxonomy): domain Archaea; phylum Nanobdellota; class Nanobdellia; order SCGC-AAA011-G17; family ARS1403; genus JAHJRB01. The sequence continues at coordinate 4,748 of JAHJRB010000057.1, forward strand.
TCCATTGCTTTTGCTATCAGCACAATAATACTCATATAGAGTATTGTCATCAACACAAGAATCTCTTTTGGTGCTTTCATCATAACCAATCAAATTACCTCCAGTAAAAGGATCTTTTCCATTATCACTGTCAATGCATTCATTAACAACATCTCCAGTTATAGCAGGAAACTCTACTTTCACCATACTAACTATGCCAATAAGAAGTAAAGCTAAGAATAAAATATCTATCTTCTCCATAATATATTAGAAAGAACAAGTAGTATAAAAAATTTACTCAACCAATATAGCTGGCTTAAACGGCAAAGCTTTTCCATTATCTTCTTCTAAAACTTCAATTTTCAATTTAAACTCTTTCTCTAAATCTCTTAAATTATTTTTAAGCAACTTAATTTCAGTTTTTCTATCCAGGGTTATATCATCCACGCCTTTCTTTAATAACATTGGAATCAATTTAGCAATGTCTTTTTCATGACCTTTAACTAAAACCTTCTCCATAACTTCCTTAAAATCTCTACTCTCAGTATTTTTAAATTTTTCATACAGCTCATATTTCCAGTTATCAGCAGTATAAAGTTTTAATTTTTTAGGTTCTTTAATTTTAACTAATTTTAAAACAGCATTAACATCAGACATAATATTTGAAATAAAGTCTTCCTCCTTTTCTAATTTTAGATCTATTTTATTCTCATCACATTTAGGCCAATTAGCTAAGCTAATATATCCATCATTATGATTCTCGTATAATTCCTCGCAAATATGCGGAGCAAAGCAGCTAAACATAATTAAAAATTTCTTAAAGGCTTCATCATAAATTTCGATAGAAACATTTCTCTTTACTTTAGATAAATAATTAACAAACTCCATTATTTTAATCAAAGCAATATTATAATTAAATTTCTCAATGTTTTCCTCTAATTCTTTAATTAATTTATTCACTTTACTAATCAAATGTTTATCATAAATATTATTTTCACTTTTTTCTCTTTCTTTAAGATTATACACTCTATTCAAAAATCTATAACTTGCTTCAATACCTTTTTCCTCCCATTCAACTGTTTTAGAAGGATGTGCTAATCCTAATAGAAATATCCTGACTGTATCCACCCCATATTTCTCTATCATCTCGTCTTGGCTAACAACATTGCCTTTTGATTTACTCATTTTTGCTCCATCTTTATACAATATTCCCTGAGTAAACAATTTAGTAAAGGGTTCATCAAAATGAAGCATACCCATATCTCCCATAGCCTTTACAAAGAATCTTGCATACAACAAATGCAAAACCGCATGCTCTGCTCCTCCAATATACTGATCAACTGGCATCCAATACTCTACACTCCTCTTATCAAACATTTTTTCTTTATTTTTAGGATCGCAATATCTCAAAAAATACCAACTACTATCAAAGAAAGTATCCATCGTATCTGTTTCCCTCTCGGCATCATTTCCACATTTAGGACATTTAGTTTTTATAAAACTCTTATTAGTCAGCAAAGGATTACCTTTCCCTGTAAATTTAACATCAAGAGGCAATTCAATAGGCAAATCTTCTTCATTAACAGGAACATAACCACAATCCTCACATTTAATCATAGGAATCGGAGTTCCCCAATATCTCTGTCTGCTAATTAACCAGTCTCTTAATTTATACTGGACAGTTCTTTTACCGTAACCCATCTCTTCCAAATAATCTACAATCTCTTCAATTGCTTCTCTATTCCTGCTTCCATTAAACTTCTCATCAGAATTAACAATCTTGCCATCATTTACAAAAGCTCTAATCATCTTTTCCGCATCTAGCTCATAATCATCAGGAGTAATTACAACTTTAATTGGAATTTTATATTTCTTAGCAAAATCAAAATCTCTCTGATCGTGAGCAGGAACTGCCATTACTACTCCTGTACCATAATCCGGCAGCACAAAATTAGCGATATAAATTGGAATTATTTCATTATTAACAGGATTAATCGCATATCTTCCAGTAAACATCCCTTCTTTCTCTTTATCTTCATCTGCTCTGCTATATCTATCCTCTAACACAACTTTATCAATAAATTTCTTTACTTTATCTTCATATTTAGTTCCTTTAACTAACTCCATCACTCTTGGATGCTCAGGAGCATAAACCATAAAAGTAACACCCCATAAAGTATCTACTCTTGTAGTAAAAACCTGAATTTTCTCATCTTTAGAATCTTTTAATTTAAAGTCCACTAAAGTACCTTCACTTCTTCCAATCCAATTGTCCTGCATTATTCTTATTTTCTCAGGCCAACCTTTTAATTTACCAATATCATTTAATAATTCATCAGCATATTTTGTAATCTTCAAGAACCACTGCTCTAGTGCTTTTACCTCTACTTTATTATGACATCTCCAGCATTCTCCATCTTCCACTTGCTCATTAGCTAATACTGTTCCACAACTATTACACCAGTTAACCGGTGCTTTTTTTCTCTCAACTAATCCATTCTCTAAAAATTTTAAGAACAACCATTGATTCCATCTATAATAATCCTTATCACAAGTTTTAACCAATCTACTCCAATCATAACTATTCCCAAGTGCGTTTAATTGATTAGTAAAATTCTTAACAGATTTTTCAGTATATTCTTTTGGATGTATTCCTATTTTTATTGCTGCATTCTCGGCTGGCAATCCAAAAGCATCAAATCCCATTGGATAAAGCACGTTAAATCCTTTTAATCTCTTAAATCTAGCATAAACATCCCCAATAGCATAATTTCTACTATGCCCCATATGCAAAGAAGTTGAAGATGGATAAGGAAACATCTCAAGGCAGAAATACTTTTTTTTCTTAGTATCTTCCTTTACCTTAAAGACTTTATACTTTTCCCATTTTTCTTGCCACTTTTTATCTATCTTATTAAATTTAATCATATCAAAGAATTAAGTAGCTTAATTTTTAAAACTTTTGAAAACCTTTAAAAACTAAAAATAATATTCTTTTAGATAAATGGGCTCGTAACTCAGCTTGGATAGAGTGCCAGATTTTTAATAAAGGCAAACCTTCTATCTATTAGGAAGTTAGCTGGAAGTCGAGGGTTCAAATCCCTTCGGGCCCGCTTTTTTCTTTTCAGAAAATCTTATAAATGAACCATATCTAAATTATTTTAAGGGCTCATGGCCAAATCCGGTAAGGCAGTCGATATTCCCTAAAAGAATAGCTGAACCTGCAGCTGGATTACCAGTAGTGAGCGACCATCGAGGGTTCAAAATAATCCTATCTAAAAGATTATGAAAGTCCCTCTGAGCCCTTCTATAATTCTATTCTAAAAATAAAAAATAAAGAGAAAAAAAGAAATTAAAGACTTGGCTTTCTTGAAAAAAAAGCAGCTTTAATTATTAATAAAGCTGCTCCAATTAAAACCAAATCTACAATTACCCAGAAAGCTGTGCTTCTTCCTTTAAGGAAATCAAAATTACCACTAACAACTCCTTCAGTACTTTCAGAACCTTCTTTTATATCAAAGTTCAAGGTGAATTGTTTTTCCTCAAAGTCTCCTACTCTAAGAGGTCTGACGCTAACTGTTGCGCTGTTCATTCCAGGTGCTGCTCCCTTTAAATTAACTGGAAGATAAATATTATTATCTCCTGGATGTAAACTAACTGCTTGCCCTATTAAGTTATCAGCCCATCCGCCAATTGTAGTAAAGCTTAATGTACCAATTAAATCTCTGCTACCGCTGTTGCTTATAACTAAATGCAAGTTAACTAAGCCTTTAGTAACAGTTATTTGTGTATCAGTAGCAATACTTAAAGTTGCAGTCGGAGCACTTCCACCAGTAGAGGTTGTACCATCACAAGTTCTAACTTTCAAAGTTTCAAAATCAGAATTTGTTTCATCATCATTATAGAAGTATACAATAGCTTCAATAAGATAGTCTTTTGGTAAAGTCCCTAAAGGAACTAAAAAGTTGAATCTTTTTGTTGCAGATTCATCACTGCCACTGAATTTATCTAAATCAAATTTGTTACTTTCTAAATTTAAACCAAGTTCAGAGTTTTTTACAATGATATAAACATCATCTTCATTTTTAGTACCTTGATTCTCTACATCTACTTTGATTTCAATATTTTCCCCGCAGTCAACGCTACTTGGAGTCAAAGTAATAGACTTAACAACAACATCGTGAGCTTCTCTCTTTAAATCAAGATTTACACTGTCTTCATTACAATTGTCTTCCTCATCTCCATCCTCGTACGCTTTAATATAAAGCACATAAGTGTTTCCTGTGTCTAAATCGCTCGATTTAGGAATTTCCAGTTCAAGCTCAAAAGTTTCAGTGTCTCCATCATTTATATCTACACTATCACTTTCAACGCTTGCAATCTCATCATTATTACTTAAATCATATAGAAAAGCCTCAACAATAACATCCATGTTTTGGTTATCATTGTTCTTAACCTTAACTTCAATATCAAGTGTTTCTCCAGGTTTTATGTCATCCCCACTATCCGGATTTCTAATGTCAATGCTTAAATGAGCATTTCCAGAACTAGTTCTTACTCCGTCCTTAACAATACCATCGCTACAAACTTCTGGTTGAACAACTAAGCTCAACTTGAAACTATCGGTTGCTGTATTACCTGTTACAGTAACATTTCCAGAATAAGTCTTTAAATCAATGTTATTGCCAAAAACCGCAGTTGCTGTCACAGTTGCAGTTGCGCCTGGATTAATGGTTCCTGGATTTGAGAAACTCAAAGTAATTGCATCTCCATCACTATCGCTTAATACTATGTCATGTGAAAAGATAAGACCAAGTAAAGGATTACTGCCTGTGTTTTTAATACTAAATGTGCCTGTTTGAGTACTCTCTTCCTGTCCAGAAATCTTAAGAACATTTGTTGCATCGTAAGTAAGTACATCTAATCCATCAACTTGTGTAACAGTTATAGTATAAGGCAATTGAGCTGTATTACTAGCATCAGCTGAATCTACTGCTGATATTGTTCCTGTATAAGTACCTTTCATAATAGAAGGCAAAACTATATCAAAACTAACTGTTAAAGGTGTAGTATTTGTTACGGTCCTAGTAGCGATTGTTGGAGCACTAATAGTTTCAGTACCCCCTGTTCTAATCAAAGGAGTGCTTATAAAACCAATTGTTTTACTAGCAATAGTAGTACTTAAATTAAAACTCATAGTAATAGTGCTTCCAGGTAATCCTGCTGGAGATGTAACTGGACTTGTGTCTGTTATACTAAAATCACCATTTATAGAATCAACTCCAAAAGCAGCATTAGCTAACAAAAGAATAAATACTAAAACTACCCCACTCATAAATAGATTTTTATTCATTTTTTAACCCCCAAAATATAATTATTATACTCAAATATGTCTAAAACCCATATATAAAGCTTTCTATTATATCTACTCCAAAATAATAACAAAGAAGATTCTTAAAAATCAAAAAATTCTCAAGATTTCCAAAATCCCTTAAGTTTAGTCCAAATAGCCTTTTTCTTCAGAACCAGTAACCCAATCCCATAGCCTAAAAACCCTCCAGCAACCAAATCACTAGCATAATGCACCCCTAAATACAATCTAGAAAAGGCAATTACTAAAGCAACTCCAAAAAACCAGTATTTTAGCTTAGGAAACTCTTTATTCATCATAGCAAGAGTAGAGAACATTACTATGGCATGACTGCTTGGAAAACTATAATCAAATCTTAATAAATTCTCTGGTCTTTCTCTCATAATAACTAATTTCAATAAAAAAGAAACAACATAAGCAATTACAACGCTTAATCCAAGCAAAAGTATCTTTTTCTTATCCTTTAACATTGTACAATAAACAAATATAATTAATCCAACGAACCAAATATAAGAGACAACCCTCATAACTCCATAAAAAGCACTTACTCTTATCATTTCCATAAAAACAGTAATTTCACTATCAAAAAAGAATGAAACAATTAATAATAATACCCCGAAAATCCAAATATTTTCCTTCATTCATTTTAGAGAACAAATATTTATTTAAATAATTATTGCTTATTTACTGGATGCATTACTACTTTTCATTAATAATGAGAATTTTGACGCCCTTTATACTATCTTATGAATTAATACAAAGAATTACTTTATTTTTAACAACTAACCTTAGTTATCTTATTTTAAAGCTAATAAATCAAAATACTTTTTTAATTGATGATACTTTGATTTATAATGAAACATATATAAAATTTATTCCTGCCTGTGCAGCAGCTTCCGCATATTTTTTATTATTATTGCTAGTTGTGTTAACAAAAGACATTAAACTAAAAAAAAGACTAAAAATATTCTTATTAGGTTCATTTATAATACTATTAGTAAATTTATTTAGAATTACAATATTAACTCTAATTTTAGACAATTTCTCTTATAACTTATTTAAAACAATCCATATGTTTTTTTGGTCAATTATAGCTTCTATTCTAGTTGCTTTTATCTGGATTTACTTCACAAAAAAATATAGAATAAGATCCATCCCTGTATATTCAGATTTAAAGTATCTATTAAAGTAGATAAAAGTATATAAATAAAAAATAATTTCATTAAATAACTATGAAAATATCCCTAAATACAGAAATAGAAGAAATTGCAGAACTTAGACATGCAATAGCCATAATTGAAGACGCAATAAAAAGAAGAGAAGCCCCTGAAGAGGAAGAAGAAA
>JAHJRB010000058.1 GCA_018831025.1 Nanobdellota archaeon
ACTATACTTAACACCAATAAAAACTAAACTTAAAATTAATAGGATAAACGGAACTAACATTATCTTCTTATAGTTTTTCTCAAAAAATTCTTTTATCATCTTTTAAATTTGAAATAAATCGTATTTATAAAATATTCGGATAGGTTTTTAAATCTCTAAAGTACAATAAAACCATGCATCTTAAAACAAAAATAGCAGAATACGGAATTATAATAAAAAATAATAAATTAAACCTTTAATTCTTCTAACAATTCCTTACATTTCACAATCTTAATATCCTTATATTTCTTTAATTTCAATAAATGTTGGTCTCCAGAAATAATGTAATAAGAATTTCCAGCTACAGCACATTCCAATATCTTATTATCTTCTACATCTTTTTTAATAACATTTATTCTTATTGTAGGAAAGACTATTTCAGAAATTTCCAATATTTTTTTTACTTCGTCATTTATAAATTCAACTGGATAACTAAATTTGGGTCTTGATATAACTTCTCTAAATTCTTTTATTATATCTAAGGAGAGAATTAATTTAATTTTACCCTCTTTAGCCAATTTTAATAATTCAAATTCATTTCCTCTTACAATTGTTGCAGATACTAAAATGTTCGTATCAACTGTTATTTTTAGCATCTTTTTCTTTTCTATATATTTTTATCTCTTCATTAACATCTTTTCTAGTAAGCCCTCTTTTTTTAGCTATCTTCCAAGTTTTTGCAAATGTTTTCTCAAAATTAAATATGTCTTTTGCTTTTTCTAAATTTTTAATTCTTTTCAAAACAATACTGTCACTAGTATCATAAACTAAAAATCTCTCCCCTTCTTTAATCCCTTTTTTCAGTCTAATATCTTGAGGTATTACAACTTGTCCTTTTGAAGTCATTTTAGTTATTTCTATATTCATCTTATTTTTACCTCCTTCAATTTTTTCATTGTAAGACTAGTAAGAATAATCTTATTTATAAGTTTTTCGATTATTTATTTAATTCTTAAATTGGAACTTAAGAATATACCTTTAGATATTTTCTTAGGAACAATAATATCAATTACTTTTATACCATTTTTAACTTCTATAATGCTTTCTTCTTCTATAGAGTTTTTAGTTAATAATTTTTTTGAAGTGTTTAATTTAATGTTATTAATCTTTTTTACAGCAATAATTGGTTCTGTTATAGGATTTTTAATATGGTGGAACATAAGATTGACAAAATTCATAGCCAGCTTTGAATTTAGATAAAATATAATAAAAAACCATAATATTTATTAATAACTTATACAACTGACTAACTTATGTGGTACAAATTTTTTGGATGGAAAGGAAATCCTTTCTCAATAAAATCCTCAACTGAGTTAGTCGGTTTAGAAAATAAAAAGAAAGAGTTACTTAATTATATATTAAGTGGTGACATTTGTTTTTTAAATGGTCCAACAGGAGTAGGAAAGACATCAATACTTAGATGGATAGAAGAAAATCCAAAAAATCATAAGATTATATATCTAGATGCCGCAGGAATTGGAAAAGGATTTAGTCTAACAACTTATCTAAAAAAACAAAATTCTTTTTTCAATAGACTTTTTGGAAATGATTTCCCAAAAAATACAGTTGTTTTAATTGATGAGTCTCAAGATTGTGATGGAGAATTACTCAAAGCATTAAAGCTTCATTGGGACCACGATCATATAAAAAGTATTGTAATTACCCAAATAAGTCCCAAATTAACAAGGTTTTCAGAAAGTTTTAAACATAGGCTCGGAAAAAGAATAGTAACTTTGGATAAGTTGTCTAAGTCAGAAGGTTATGACTTAGTCAAATTAAGGGTAGAAGATAAAAATCCTTTCGATGTTTCAGCAGTTGAAGCAATTTTAGAACAAGCAGAGTACATTCCTAGAAAAATTCTTGAATATTGTGAAATTGTTTGTGCTAAAACCACAGGAAAAAAAATAAAACTCAATGCTTTTGATGTACAAAATGCTCTTGAAAACAATGAAAGCCCAAAATCAAATCAAGAAGAACAAGAAGATACTCAAATTCTAATAAAAAAACTTAGCCCCATGGAACAAAATATAATGTCTGAGCTTAAAAAGGATAAAAAAACAGCAAAAGAACTATCTAAGGCATTAAACACATCAGAAGGCTCAATAGGTAAGCAATTAAGTAAGCTAATGAAAAAAAATCTCGTTAAAATTTCAAAACAAGAACGCCCAAAAGAATATAATCTAATGGATTAGTCTAAAAATCATTTTTTTACTTCTAAAAGCTTAAAATAAGAATTACTTACATAAATAGTAATTTACTTACAAAAAACACTTTTTTTCACCGTAAAAAAGACATTTTACTTACAA
>JAHJRB010000059.1 GCA_018831025.1 Nanobdellota archaeon
AAAAATTTTAAAGAATTAAAAAAAGAATTAAAACTAAGCTTAAGACTAAGGAATGTTATGAATTCTATGAAAGAGCAACAATACAATGACTTAGTAAAAATATTTGAAAAAGAAAATAACAAAGAAATTTTAAGCAAGTATGATAGAGATTATCCAAGTAAAATTATTTTTAAATTATTAAAGGAATATAGAGTATGGAAATTAGGAATGGGTATTTTGAGAAGCAAGCTTTTCTAATATTCTAATTTGAAACTGTGCTAAAGGATATATTTTTTTCAGTTCTTTTTTCATTATACTTTGCACTTTAAATCTAATAATATCCTGGAAAAAAGCTTCATAATCTGACCTTTTTAAAAAATCTGCCAATAATTCCTGGGATTTTTTTCTTAAAGCTGTAAGAATTGATCTATTTGCTGCAGATTTTGTTACTATAAATGGTTTTACTCTTACATTAACTCCGTCTCTTGATTTTAATTTGAAAGAATCATCAATTTTTTCTTTTCCCTTATGAACCATTCTTTTCAAAGAACCAGAAGCAATTTCATATTTAACAAGTTCTGTTAATGCTCTATTATCTTTTATCTCTTTAATTTTGAAAGTTACTTTAACGTTTTGAGATTTTGAATCATTCATTAAAAGTCCAAGATTATAAGAAACATTTCTGCCAATTAAAGTAGATGGTTGTGCAATGAAGGTTTCTCCTACTTCTACATTATTAAAATGACTAGTAGAAACTATAGGAAACCATATTTTTTTCTTAACTTTTAATTGTGCTTTTTCTTTTGCCATTTTACGTGGTAATAACAGTTTTTTCTTGTTTTTTAAAGCTTTCTAATGCTATGTTTATGAATTCCTGCTCTTTTTCCTGAGGGATTAAAGAACCTGCTGCGAATTTATGGCCTCCGGCAGGACATCCTATTTTTTCAGTTATTTTACTTAAAACTTCCCTTAAATCAACATCATTAGCCTTAAATCCAGAGATTCTAATAGAGATTTTTGTGTTATTATCTAATGTATGGGCCAAAGATAATAAGATTGTTTCTGGAGGGTAGACGTTGCTTTTGCTTATCATAGAAGTCATTGTTCCTATTATGGTGTCTTTAATATTATCCTCTGCATTTATTATTGTTAAATCCGGAGTTTCAATTACAGATTTAGAATCTTTATTTTTATAAAACCAGTTCAAGGATTTTATTATCTCTTCTTTATATTTTTGTGAAATTTCTAAGGCTTTTTCATAACTTTTAATGTCATTAAGACAGGTTCCTATTGCTAATGAAGGCCTATTTAATCTTCCGCATGCGTTTAGCAATGTTGAAAATTCTTTTAAATCTCTAGTTGGAGAAGCTTCCTCTTTATCATTTAAAATGTAGATATTACCTAAAACATCTTCTGGGTCGGTTTCAGAGCCCATTCTCTGAACTATGATAGCGGATACTAGATTTTTTATTTCTTCTTCACTTAAATGTATTAATTTTTTATTTGGGTCAATTCTTAAATTATTGAGAAATTCTCTTGCTAAATCTTCATATCCTGTAATTCCTGGAATATAAGGATCTGTGGAGTATTGTAAAACTTTATACAGAGGTCTAGTTTGAGAACCGAACATCCTTAAACCTTTTTTAACTTCCAATAATCCTGAAGATACAGCGTCTTGTAAAATATCTTTGTTTAAGCCAGTAAATCCATCTTTATCTTCCTGAACGTCTCCTATAGCCCCTAAGATTGCTAAATAGGCTAAATCTTTGTTTTCGGGGTTAATTGCTTTTGAGAATAGATAAGTAATTCCTGCGCCTGAGATTTCTTTATTTCCATCTAATTTATGTAAATGAGGATTTATTTGGGTAAAATTAGTTTTATAATCTTGAGGAACATGGTGGTCTAAGATGAAAATTGTTCTGTTTTTTAAAACTGAATTAATCTCTTTTAAATGGCCCGAGCCTAAATCTAAAAACACATAATTTTCATATTCTTCATTCCTAAATTCATTTAATACCTGAGGAGATAATTGTTTTACTATGGATAAAGAAAAAACTTTGTTTAATCTTGTTAAAGTTTTAATTAAAATTGAAGCAGAGCTTAATCCATCTGTGTCTAAGTGAGAAATTATTCTTATTGGTGTTTTTATTTTTGAAAATTGAGAAGCTGCTTCTTTAATGGAATTAAAGAAAGAATCCATTTTATTCTATTAATAATTTAGCGTTAGCTTTAGAATATCTCCAACTTTGCGGCAATAATCCCTTGTTTTTATAGTATTTTGCTAATCTTTTAATTTTAGATTCTGTTAAAGTTAATCCTCTAACACTTGGTTGATCGTGTTTATTTGTCTCTAAATGTTTTAGGATTATAATAGATTTTTTTATTAAAGCTATAACATCTTCTGGCAGTTTCGGGTAAAGTTTTTGCTCTCTTAATATTGTAGTCAAATTTTTATTAATAATTAATTTTACATCTGGAATCCCATATGTGTCTCTTAGAGTAATTCCTATTTGAGAAGAGGTTAAACCTTGTTTAGCTAGTTTTTCAATTAATGCAGTTACTTCTTCTGGTTTGTAACGCTTCCATATGGTCTTCTCTGACTTAAGTGGTTTTTTACTTCCAGATTTTCCCTTTGCTCTACTATGCATTCTTGCCATTTTGAACTTTTTTAGAAAAAAACTTCACTAAAAAGCTTTTTCTAATCCTTTATTTTAGGGTAAATATCCCTTTAAAAGTTTTTCCTAAGGAAACTACTAGAATTTCGTTTCCAGTATAAGGAAGTCCTAAAACTGCCTTATCTATTCAGTAATTTTGAATACTTCGTCGCTAGGTCTTACTTTATCTTTTACTTTTATACCTACTGAAGTTCCTTCTTCTGCTTCTTGAACAACTTTGTGTTCTACTTGCATGGAGTCAACTGTCTGTTCAAAGTCTGTGGTGGCGCCTTTAATATGGATTTTATCTCCTACACTAAGGCTTCCATCAGTTAACTCAATAGCAGCTACGTTAATATTGCTATAAAAGCTCATTACCTTGCCAACTTTTTCTTCTGACATCTTACTCCCCCCTAATAATTTATTATATAGGAATAAAGTATTTAAATGTTTTTATTGGTCAAATCTGACCATATCCAACCCTTTTTTCTTATTAAATGCCTACATATCATAGAGGTATCTGCGTAGATTGGAATTTTTAAATTAATGAGGTCCTTACAGAAGTAAGAATCATCAAAAATAAGTTTATTTATAGTAGGATCATCATTTTCTTTTGAATAATGGAAAGTTATTTTTTTTAATACCGAGCTATGGATGAATAAACACCCAGAACCGCATAAACCTATCTGGATTACTCTTGGGGGCTGCAATTCATGCTCCTGGATCTGTCTTAAATCCCCTTTTTGGTTTAATAATGCCCATATTGTTGGGAATAATTGTCCATGTCTAATCCCTTCTTTAGAACCTTTTTCTTTTGGAGTGAATTGTTTATAATTAAAGTAAATTCCGGTTAAAACTCTTCTTTTATGAGCTAAAAAACGTTCTATAATGTCTTTTGGAGGAATAACATCCTGATCTAGGTTTAAGAAATAATCATATCCCTGCTGTAAAGCTTTTTCTCTTAAAAGATTTCTTCCGCTTACTTGTCTGTTTCTTGGTTCGTCAAAGTGCTTGTCTTTAATTACTTTAACTCCCATTGATTGTAATCTTTTGAAGAACTCATCTCCATCGGAATTGTCAATTAGTAGAATATCATAATTGGTATATGTTAAAGATTTTAAAGCAGCTACATATTCTTCTATGCAGTAATCATACATACTGTTTACAGGAGATCCTACTAAGACTTTTGGGTTCATTTTTGTATTTTACTCCAAGGATAGGGTCGATTAAAAATTAAGTGTTTGCATTTTATAGATGTATCGGCAAAGGATTTTATTTTTTTATTATAACAGTCGATGAAGAACCATCTATCATCAAATGTATTTTTTTCGTATCTAAATTTAATATCTTTTAAAATATCTCTATGAATTAACAAACATCCAAGTCCTGCAGAGATAATTTCATGCAATCCTTGCTGTTCCCATAATTCTAAATCATTCAATGGGCGCATAGATAAAGTCTCTTTATCTACTAATTTGTAAACAAGAGGCATTAACTCTCTTGTAATTTTATCTGGGATAATATTGTTAGCGAAGTAAATAGCAGTTATTAATTTTTTTTGATGTTTTAGTAAGTTTTGTAAAATATCTGGGGGAGGAAGGACATCTTGCTCTAAAGAAAAAAAATAATCATAATTTCCTTTTAAGACTTTTTCTCTTAAAAGATTTCTAGAAGCAATTATTCTGTCTCTGGCTGAAGGAAAATAAGGTCCTTTAATGATAGGTATATTTAATTTCTTAATTTTTTCAAAATAAATATTGTCTTCAGAGTTATCTACCAAGAGTAAGTCAAAATTTTTATAAGTTAAAGATTTAACTGCTTGGGCATAGGCTTCTAAAGCGTATTCTTTATGAAAAGAGGTAGGACATCCAACTAATATTTTTGGATTATTCATGGATTTATTAAAAACAATAAAATTTATAAATGGTTAGAGTTCTCTGAATGCCTTCCAAAAAATAAAATGAATATAAGAAGACTATTAGGGGGGTATTTTTACCTAACTTTGACAGCGTCACTTCTGGATTTTACAACACCGATTAAAAGTGAAGTAAGTTTTCAGGTTGCTCCAATGATTAATGAAATTTATATAGATGTTGAGGATTTAGAAGAGATATTACGCAGAGAAGCCCAAAGAGTTCAAATAGTAAGAGCTGTACCCTCTTCACAAAAATATTTAGAGGCTATAATGAGAAATTCTTATAGTAATGGTCTTGATCCTTTTGAAGTTGTTGCTGTGATAGAAAGAGAATCTAGATGGAATCCAAAAGCAAAATCTGAAAAAAATGCTAGGGGATTGATGCAATTAAGGTCAAGATATTTTAATTTGAAGGACCCATACGATCCTATTGAAAGTATTAAGGTTGGGACTTCTCATCTAAGCAGGCTTAAAGGAAAATATTCTGACTCTAGAATTTATTTAGCAGCTTATAATGCCGGAGAAGGTGCTGTTAATAATTGGCTTAGGGGAGGATGGGATGGATCTATCCACACCATCCCATATAGAGAAACCAGAAATTACGTTAGAGGAGTCATAAGAACTGCCGAAAGCTTAAGGCATTCTAATCTTTAATTACTTCTAAAATATGATAAATTAATCTATCAGAAGCTCGAACTATTTCCCATTCATTTGTTCCCTGAACAATTATGCAGCCGTTATTTTCTAAGAAAACTTTTGTTTCTGGACCTAACTGTAAGCGCACTATATTTGATTTTTGAGTAACATTATCACAGTCAACTATTAAATTTCCAGAGGGTTCTGTTGCGTTTTCAGATTCTTTTGTTATTGCTCCAAAAACTCTTTTATCGTAAATTCCTAAACGCCTACCTAAGATTGTTGCTAATTCTGAAGCACCTAAAACTGGGATTGAATTAAAATCTGGATCAATAGTAAAGAATACAGCTTCTTTAAACATTATTGAAGACCTAATTCTCGAATCTATCGGGATATCTGTAACATTTTTTGGGTCATATCTTAATTGTAAATGATATGGTTGTTCTTCTAGATAAGCTACTACTGTATAACCTATTGCTGGATTCTTAAAAACCCTAAAATCATTGTAAATGTATTCATTTGGATTTGTTGTTTGTTTAGTAGAGATTACATAAATTCCAAAACTAACTAATGCAATTAATAGTAAAGAAAGAAAAATCACTACCTTCTTTTCTGTTTTCATAATTTTTTAACATAAGGTAAGTTTTTAAGTTTTATTGTAGTAATAGGGAATATATGTTAGAACTAAGAAGACAAGGGTTTCATGCGTTATTGGGATTATTTTTAGTTATTTTACTTAATTTTAATTTAATTAATTTAAAAATATTAATTATAGTTTTTATTTTAGGAATTTTAACTTCTATCTTATCTAAAAAATATAAAATAAAAGGGATTGAATGGTTTTTAAAGAATTTCGACCGAGAGGTTAATGTAAGGGGAATGGGGATAATAACTTATTTTATCGGTGTTATTTTAGCTTTGTTTTTATTTGAGAAAAGAATTGCTTTAGCTAGCATAATTATATTAGCATTTGGGGATAGTTTTTGTCATTTAGGAAGATTTGGAAGTTTGAAAAATCCTTTTAATGATTTGAAATATATTGAAGGAATATTAATTGGGATTGCTGTAAGCACTTTTGGGGCTGTTTTTTTTGTTAGTTTTTTACAGGCATTGCTTGGAAGTAGTATTGCGATGATTTTTGAAAGTTTGGATGTTAAAATTAAAGGTAAAAAAATAGATGATAATATTTTAGTTCCTGTAATAGCTGGAATTGTAATGAGTTTATTGTAAAAGAAATTTTAATATTAATGAGTCTACTAAGTTTTGTATTTCTAAGTCATTTCCTTGGATATGTAAACAATTATTTTCATAAGTAAGTGAAGATTTTTCTGCCAGATTAATCTGGATTATTTTATCTGTAGCGGATGCGTCCTTGCATGTTTTTAATGGTAATTGAGAACATTGTTCAGAATCTTTAATGCAGGAAATTATAAAACTCTTTAATTTTGGTCTGATGTTAATATCGAAGTAATATAAAGCTTGAAGGTTTTCTTCTGGGTTAAAGGTAAAGTAAATTTTACTTGCGGAATTTATCTCCTGTAATGAAATTGGTTGAATAATTAAATTAAGGCTTTCAGGATTTTGAGAGATTAATATTGGTTGATTATCCTTGTATGCAGTCCATCCTTGGTCTGTTTGTTGGAAATTATAACCATTAAATTTAACTTTTGAAATGTTTTCTGTTTGCGTAGAATTTAATGAGAATCCTATAATACTGAGTATCATTAAGGATGCTAGGAACAATGGCAATATTATTTTTGTGTTCATTTTGAAATTAGCCCCGCCAGGATTCGAACCTGGGTCCATAGCTAACCTCTGTTATAAACATCCAAAGGCTATGATGCTTGGCCGTTGTGCCTTGATTTAAACAAGTCTACACCACGGGGCTGTAATGATTTGAAAAAGAAAAAGTGTTTAAAAACATTATTGTTTTCTTTTTTTATATCTTCCTCTGCTTTCTACTTTTTCTAAGCGTTTTAAGACATCTTTATGCTTATAATTCTTCAATATAATTTCATAGAATTTTTCAAAGTTTTTATAGTGTTTAGACTCTAATGCTTGCTTAAGTAAATGCAAATCAACTGCTTTATCTTCCACTTTTGAAGAAAAAAAGCCTAATCCGAAGTCAATAAAATAAACTTTATTATCTTTTAATATCATATTAGATGTTGTTAAATCTCCATGGATTATATCCTGAGAATGTAAATTAGAAACTTCTAAAGCTATTTGTTTGCAGATTTCTAAAGATTTTTTTAAAGGTAAAGTGTCTAGGATATTTTTTAATAAATCTCCCTGCAAGAATTCCATTTCAATAATCATATTTTTTTCATCAACACTGAATACTTTAGGAACATTAACATTAACAGTTGAAAGCAATTTAGCTTCTCTTTTTGTTCTGAATTTTCTTATTTTAGAATCTAATTGGGGAATTCTATAGGATTTTGAAATTCTTTCTTTAATTAATTTATTTCCATTTTTTATTAACAGAGCTTCTGCACCCTGAGCTATTATTTGTTTCATTTGTCTATTAAGGCTACAATAACTTTTTAAATCTATAGGGAGTGTCAGTTTTATGAGAATTTTAGTTACTGGCGGAACAGGATTTATTGGGTCTAACATTGTAAAATATTTATGTAAAGAAGACCATGAAGTTCTAATTACAGGTAATGATTCAGAGATAAAATTAACTGGTTTTAAAGGTAAGTATCTCCAACCTAGTTTTATTGGTCTAGACTGGGATGAGATTGGAAGGGTTGATATTGTTTTTCATCAAGCTGCAATTAATGATACTACTAATTTGGATAAGAAAGAGATGTTTAGGGCTAATGTAGAGTCTTCTAAAAAATTATTTAGACATGTTGTTGAAAATGGATGTAAAAGAATAGTTTATGCTACCTCTACTGCAATCTATGGCAACTCTCCTGCCCCTTATAAGGAAAATGAAACTGTTTTGGATCCTCTTAATCCTTACGCTGAATCTAAAATAGAATTGGAAAAGTTTGCCAGTGAATTTAATAAGGAATATCCTGAAGTTATTATTGTTGGGTTGAGATACTGTAATGTATATGGTCCTGGAGAAAATTCTAAAGGTAAGAGGGCTACTATGATTTATCAATTGGCTCAACAGATGTTAAAAGAGAATCCTAAAATATTTAGGGATGGTGAGCAGAAAAGAGATTATATTTATGTTAAAGATGTTGTAAATGCAAATATCCTTGCTTCAAAAGCAAAGGAAAGTTGTGTTGTAAATTGTGGGTTTGGAAAGGTCGTTACATTTAACGAACTAATTAGAATAATAAATAGTATTTTGAGGGAAGAGAGAAAACCAATCTATATAGAGAACCCTTATGTTGGAAAATATCAAGATTATACTGAATGTGATATGAGTTTAGCTAAAGAAAAAATAGGATTTGTTCCTGAGTTTGATATTGAAAAAGGGATTAAGGATTATTATGAAAATGAGAATCTTGTAAGAAACTAATCTTTTGTAGAAGATAATTTTTCTATTAAATTTGTGGTTGATTTTCCTGGAATATCTTCCAAAAGTATTATTTTTCCTCCGTTTTCTTCGACTGTTTCTTTTTCTATACCCTTGAATCCTGATTTAGATTTTACATGAAAATGGGGTTTTATTACTTTAAGTAATTCTCTTGGATCTAGTTCATCAAAAACTGTTACATAATCAATACATTCTAATGCGGCAAGCATCTCCGCCCTATCTTGTTGAGAGTTGATAGGTCTGTTAGGAGATTTATATTGTTTTATTGAAGAATCTGAGTTTAAACCAACAATTAAAATATCTCCTTGTTTTTTTGCTTGTTGTAAACTTTTAATATGGCCAATATGAATCAAATCAAATGATCCGTTGCTAGTGACTATCTTTTTCCCCTCTTCTTTTAAATTTTCCACAATACCTTTGATTTCTTCTCTGGTTTTAATTTTAGAATCCATTTTTCAATTTATTAAAAAAATGAGGTTTTATTTTTCTTATACTCTCAACAACTATGAGTTGATTAGTATATCCATTCTTCTCTAGAATTTTTTTTCTATTTTTATAATAACCCCTTAATGTTTCTTTTTTATTTTCATAGCTTATAGGGGGATGATATTCAATAAAAATTTTATTTTTAATAAAAAAATCTATATCATTTCTTCCGACTTTTATATGACAATTAATACCTTCAATAGGCTTTTTAATAATCTTATTTTCAACTAACAATTTACAGAATTCTTTTTCTTCTTTTGAATCAAATTTACAATCCATAAAAGTATAAGGGCTATTTTCTCTTCTTTTTTTGATCCAAGAAAGTGCTAAATCTGGATAAATTTTATGACAATTTTTCCCGCCTTTACTAGATATTTTTAAGAATCTTCCTTCTTTTTTCATTTTTTCGATAGCTTTTTTTCCATTTCTTTTTCCCATTTCCTTAGCTAATTCTGGATGCAACTCATGCATTTTTTTGACACCTTTCATCTGCCACTCTTTAAATTTCCCTGTTTTCTTTAATCTTTTAATATTTCTTTTTCCAATTTCACTTGCTAAGTTTGGATGTCTTTCATGAGTAACTTTGCCTCCAATTTTACCAGCTTTACTACAACCAGAAATCAATGTTCCATTTTTTCTTCTATTTTCTGCAGAAATTTTTCCTCCTATTTTTCCCATTTCACTAAAATCTTCTAAAGGTTTACACTTTCCTACCATTCTTTGGAACTCAATAAAAGTCCCATTCCTCTTTCTTTTTTCCATTGTCCTTTTTCCATTTTCTTTAGCAATTTCTGGATATAATAATGCTGTTTTTTTGCCATTTGCTATTCTCATATCGCATAAGATATACCATTTAACAGATTTCTGATCATGTTTGTTAATTCCTTCTTTAATTTTCAATTTTTTAGATATCTGTCTAATAGATAGTCCTTTTTTGAATAACTCTGCTACTTTATTCCGGATTTTTCTATGTTCTCTTTTATTCATTTTTCTTTTTCATAAAATATTTTGTGAGGATTGTTTCTATAAATTCTGAACGAGATTGTTTTTTTCTTTCTTTTTCTATATATTCATACAACCAATCCCTTAAACTTATAGTTATTTTCTTCACCATTTTGCATACTATAGTATGGATGTTCTTATTTATATAGTTTTTGTAAAATTATTTTAGACATTTTTCTATTTCATTTTTCCATTGTTCATGTGTACCTTTATCACTTTTAGTTAGTCTATAATTGTCTTCTTCTAAATGTTGTGTTGAGAATTCAAAAAAAACTGTATCTTGTAAAGCTCTGAAACTATGATATTCATTTGGTTTGATATGAATAGTACTTCCTTTTTTAAGTTTAAGATATTTTCCTTGATGAATTATTTCTAGTTCACCTTCTAAAATATAAAATGTTTCTTCTTTAACCTTATGCATATGATAAGAACAATAATGATCTTGTTTAATAAACATTTTTTTGCCACAATATTTTTCATTATTTACTATCCATTGTTCTTCTCCCCATGTTTTTGGGATTGTTTTTATATTATTAGATAATGAAGTTTCTAATTCTTCTAATGTTATTGCTGTAACACCTGGTTTACTAATTACAATGCTTGCTGCTCCATTAGCTAGTTCTGTAGCTTCTTTTAGATTAGTTCCCGAGATTAAAGATAGGGTTAATATTGCTAAGACTGTATCACCTGCACCAGAAACATCATAGATTTCCTTTACTTTCGTTGGAATATGGGTAATATTTTTATTTTTTTCAAATATAGAAAATCCTTCAGAGCCTTTTGTTATTATTACATTAGAATTTAATTTTTCAACTAGTATTTTTCCTGCTTTTTCTATATCATTAGTTAGTGTCATTTCAATTGCTTCTTTTTTGTTTGGTTTTATTAGATCTACATTTTTATAAAAAGAAAGATTTATTGGTTTACAATCTGCAGTGATTAATTTATTATTTTCTTTTGCAAAGGATATTATATTTTTTACTAAAGTTTCTGTTAATGTTCCTTTAGAATAATCACTTAAAATGATTGCATCTATTTCTGAAATCTTATTTTTTATTAAGGATAATAATTCTTGTTCATTTTCTTTTGTAATATTTGAAGTATCTTCATAATCAATTCTAAATAAATGTTGATGTGACAAACCCCTAATTTTTTGTATTGTTGGTTTGGATGTTTTTAGTATACAAGAAGTATTTATGTTATTTTTTTCTAATTCTTTAAATAATATTTTTTGAGGTTCATCGTCTCCAACTGTGCCTGCTAGGTAAACTTTTGCTCCTAATAAAGCTAAGTTGTTTGCCAAATTTGCTGCTCCTCCTGGATTAAAAGATTCTTTTTCTGCTTTTAAAACTGGAACAGGTGCTTCTGGAGAAATTCTAGAAACAGTACCATGGATATGTTTGTCTAACATTAAATCACCTATAACAAGTACTTTTTTTTCTTTAAATTTTTCAATTAAGTCTTTCATTTTTTTGTATTATTTGTGCAGCTTTTAAAAGATTATCTGCTACATATGTTGGAGAAACTTTAAAATGACCATCATTTCCTGCTTTTCCTGTTCTTACTAAGATTGTTTTGCAATCAGCTCTTGTTCCCATTTCTATATCGTCTGTTTTATCACCAACTACCCAACTTTGCTGTAAATCAATTCCATGATCTGTAACAGCCTGTTCCAACATTCCAATTTTTGGCTTTCTACAATTGCAGTCCATTTTGTATTTGCCAATAGCTTTTTCTGGATGATGTGGACAAAAGTAGATTCCATCAATTGTTATTCTGTGCATTCTTAATCGTGTAGACATTTCTCTCATAAAAATATGATAATCTTCTTCAGAGTAATATCCTCGACCAATACCTGATTGACCAGTAACTATGATTCTCTTAAAACCAGAAGATTGTAATAACTTTAATCCTTCTATGGCTCCTTGTTCAAATTCTAAATCTTCTATTCTGTGTGTGTATCCTGTATCAACATTAATTATTCCATCCCTGTCTAAGAAAATTGCTTTATTCATCTTTCATTGCTTCTGTTAATTCTTCTAAAGAGCAAGTAGCTGTTCCTCTTTTTTCAACTACAACTGAAGCTGCATAATTTGCGATAGTTGCTGATTCTAAAGGTGTATAATTATTAGCAATTGCTGCTGCTAAAGCTGCGTTTACTGTATCTCCTGCTCCAGAAACATCTGCATTTTCTATCTGTCTTGCTGGAAGGTAATGGAACTCGGTTGGAGAAGTGTAAAGGATCATACCATCTGAACCAAGTGTTAATAAAACATTTGATGGATAAAATCTGTTAAATAAAAATTCCCCTGTTGCTCTTAAAGTGTATTTGTCTTCTAATCCATTATAAGGAATTCCAGTTATTTCTTCGACTTCTTTGATATTGGGTTTTAACCATAAATCTCCTCCAAATTTCCAACCCTTATATAATCCAATTTTTTGAGGTTTTGTGTCTACTACTTTTGGTATTGGTAATAAATGTTTTAATTCTTTTATTATTCTCTCTGTTAAAAACCCTTTATTATAATCAGCAAAAACCAATATATGGGCGCTTTTCATTTCTTCTGATAATTTTGAAATTACTTCACTTTGTAATTCTGGAGAAATAGGCTCTGTTGATTCCCTACTCAAGCGAACTATTTGATAAGGAGGGTGGGCTTTTGAGGAAGCTAATATTCTTTTTTTTCTAGTTGTGGGCCTATTTTCATCTACAAAAGGTATAAAATTAATATCTCCTAATAAATCCTTAAAAATTTCTGCTGTAAGATCATGACCTATAACTCCTGCCAATGCAGTCTCTATTCCTAATGCTTGTAAATTAGCTGCAACATTTGCAGCCCCGCCTAATTTACTCTCTATATGATCATCTTCTTCTAACAAATCTGGAACAGGTGCTTCTGGAGATTGACCTCTTGAAATATGATATGCATATTGGTCTAACATAACATCTCCTATAACTAATGCTTTTTTTCCTGAAAAGTCTAAATTCATAAAGGAATTTTTATAAAAATTGATTTAAATAGATTTAGGTTGTTAAGAAAATGCTTTTATTTTGTAGATTCTACTCTTTCCCACCCATCTTGATAAGATTTTTTTTTAAATAATGAATCAAAATAATAAGCAATCCATATATATAATCTTAAAGGTAATAAATTCAATGTCCAAAAAAATTCTTTGATATTTTTTGGATAAGATAATGCCCAAAAAACTCCTTTGAATAATTCATTTTTAAAAGTTTTAACTTTGGGAAAAGCAGGATAGTAAATATCTAATTTAGAATGGGAACCAACCACCCTTTTTCTTTGTTTTACAAACTCTTTTATTTCAGAAGGGTATTTTACATAAACTTTCGCTTCTGGTTCATATTTTATCTTATACCCTTTCTTCCATATAAGATATGGTATTACCGAATCTTCTGCAACATCCAAAGGGAAATCTTTTATTATATTTTTTATTGCAAAAAGATAACCTGAACATTCCAGGAATTTATTTTTTTTATTTAATTCGTACCTTATTCTATGTGCTCCTGCATCTAATAACAGATGAGAAAAGAATCCGTATTTTGTATTTTTTGGATTTGTCGCTATTGGTCTACCGCTTACAGCACCAACTTCTTTATTATTAAAATGTTTTACTATAGACTCTACAGCAAATTTATCAATAAAAACATCACCATCGGTAAGTATCAATATATCTGATTTGATTTTATTGAAGAGTAATTTTAAAGCAAAAGATTTTCCTTTACCTGGATCTATGAAAGTTTTAACTTTATATTTTTTGGATATATTTAGGGTTTCTTTATCCGGTGCACAAACAATTACTTCATAGTCTTCCTTATATGTTTGATTTAATGCTGATTCTATGGCTCTACCTACATTTGTTTCCTTAAACGCCGTTATAATCAATGATATTTTCATGTTTGATTGTAGCATACAAAAATTTAAATAAGATTCCTTTTTTATCTAAATAAAATGGAAATGCCTTTACCAGAAATCTTGGATAGATTAAGTATTCTTAAGTTAAAAATAGAAAGAATTGGGGAGCCCCATTTACAAAAAGAATTATTGGCTTATACCGAGGCTATTGAAGAATATAAGAAAAAAGTTAAAGTTAAGGAAGAATGGCTAGAAAGATTATATGACATAAATGGAAAAATATGGGATTTAGAGTCTGATATAAGAAAAGGTAAAGAAGGTGAATTGGGTTTAGAAGAAGTTGGTAGAAGGGCAATTATGATAAGAGAATTGAACAAAAAAAGAATAAGTGTTAAGAACCAAATTACTGAAGAAACAAACATGGGTTTTAAAGATGTTAAAATGAATCATGCTTCCGAGTAAAGATCCAAATAACGCTTTGTAATTAAATCCCAAGTAAAGTTTTTAGCTTTTTCTTTATTGTTTTTTGAGAATTTTTTAGCTAAACTAGGATTATCTAAAACCTCTAAGATTCTTTTTTTAAGTAATCCAATATTGCCGTAAGGAACTAAAAAACCATTAACTCCTTCTTTTAATTCATATGGAATGCCATTGCAAGGAGAAGCTACAACTGGAAGCCCGGAAGCATAGGCTTCCATCAACGTTAAAGGGGCTCCCTCGCGGTAACTAGGCAAAACATAAACATCAGAAGCTTGATACATCTCTGCTATCTTTTCTTTGCCTTTAATAGGACCCAGGTAATGCATATTTTTATAATCTTTAATCAAAGATTTTACTTCTTCTGCTTTTCCTTCATCGGGACCTATCCAAACAAAGCTAATATCTTTTCTTTCTTTAGAGATTTCAATAGCAGCTTTTGCCAACATTTCTGGACCTTTTGTTGGATTTAATCTTCCGAAGAACAAAACTAAATTTTTTTCTTTAATGTTGTTATTTTTCTTAAAATTATTGGGAATTACTTTCTTGAATAAGATTGGGTCCATTCCATTTGGGATTATAGTTACTTTATCTAAGGAAGTGTATTTTTTCAAATAGGTTTCAACTTCCCAAGGTGTTATAGAAACTATCTTGTCTATTAGTTTAAAGGATAGTTTATTAAAAATTAAATTATTTAAAAATAAAAATGGTTTTAATTTCCAGGATCTAAATGCATCTGTCCATGGGCAATGGGTTGTATGAATATGTGTGAAATCTTTCCATTTAGCTATTATCCCTGTTATTAAAACATATAAATGACCGGAAACATGAGTATGGACTATATCAAAGTCATAGTTTTTTAATTTCCATAGTAAAGAAGGCCAAATATGGGTAGATAAGGATAATCTAAGCCAGTAAGGGTAACGGTGAATATGAACGCCGTTTAGCATTTCCTCTTTTTTAGGAATCCTAGAATATTTATCTGAATCACAGCAAAAAATATGAACTTCATGACCTGCTTTAACCTGGCGAGTAGCGAGTTCGTACATTACTTGTTCTACTCCCCCAAAAGTTGGAAGGTAAAACATATTAATATGGGCTATTTTCATGATTTTAAGGTATTAGGATGCTTTTTAAAAGCTTTTATATATACTACACTGCTTTTTATATACCATAAACTATATAAATAAGAATATGCTTTATCGAGGATATGGTACAAAAAGAGGTAGTAGATACTAGAATTATTAAGGTAGATGATAAGAAGCTATTGCTGGTAGTAGGAGTAGTTATAGTACTTGCTGCATTAGTCTCTGGAAACTTAACAGGTAATGCTGGAAGAGTTAGTATTTTCAGACAACTGGATTATAATGAATTTGTATTAAATGAAGGCGGTGTTAAGTTTTTTAAAGGTGCTGTAGTAAAATTAGATGTAATTAGTGAAAATAATGCAGCTGTTGTCGATGTAGTAACAGAAACTAAAAGAGAGAGTAGAATTATCCAAGCAGGTCATAGGGTCTATATAAATGGCTTTTTTGTGACTAATATAGCTACAAACTATCAAACTAAAGTAGCTACCTTACGGGTAGAATAAATTGAAAATAAGTAATAAAGAAGGAATTATTGTATTAGCTGTAGCATTTGCTTTAGTTATTTTGCTGTCTAATATTATGACAGGTTATGTTTCTAAAAGTTATATTGACAAAGGAAGATATCTAATTGGAGGTGGAAATTCCCAATGTGATAAAGTAGGCGGAATGGCTTTAATTATTGGTGGACAAGAACAAGAAAAATATGGAAAGATGATTAAGGTTTATAGTGTTTCTGATGATGTAACATTAATTAGTGTAGATGGTGCAAAAAGAACTATGGAACCTGGACATGAGAAGTATGTAGCAGGACTTTGGGTTACTGTTTATAGTACAGGCACAAAAGATGCTTGTTTGATTGTTAAGAATTGGGAAGGTTAAGTTTACTTATTTCTTCTAAAACTTTTTCAACAATTATGGATTTAACACATTCTAAATAATTTTCTTCGCTTAAAGGACATTTTGATTTCATACAAGCTATACAAACTTCAGAATTTTGAATTGCTATTGAATTCTTTGAATAAGGACTCCAAATTCTTTTATCTCCTGCAGAAAATAAAGCAACAACTGGAATGTTTAAAGCTGCTGCAACATGCTGAGCTGAGGTATCTATGCAAAAAACAAAGTAGGCGTTTTTAATTAAAGAAAAAAATTCCTGCAAGGAAGTCTTTCCTGCTAGATTTATAGAATCTCCTTTCATATTTTTTTGGATATCTTCTATAAATGGAATATTTTCTTCCGAACCGGTGAAAATTATTTTTTTGTTATATTTTTTACTTAAAGAATCTGCTAATTCTGCGAAATTTTTTTTGGACCAAGTTGGATGTGTTTTTGATATTGGCGATATCACAATGTAATCTTTATAATTTGTTTTTGGATTTTTTAAATAAAGCTCTAAATGATTATCTGAGGAGGAAATATTTAAAGTTTTAATTACATCTAAGTTATCTTCTATCTTATGTTTTATTTTAAAAGTTGGAAATGTTTTTCTATGTAAATAATATCCTTTTGGCTCTGTAAATCCAGATTTTCTAATTCCAATCCTATAAGAAGCTCTCTTCCTTAAAAAACTGCTAATAAATTTGTTTCCGGGATAAAGCAAAATTCCTAAATCAAAGTGACCGTTTATTTCTGTAATGTCTGTGTAAATTTTATATAGATTAGGATTGTTATAAAGAACCTCTTTCATTTCTTTTGGTACTAAGATTGAAATTTTTGCATAAGGATAATGCTGTTTTAATGCTCTAATTGTTGGTGTGTCTATAATTAAATCTCCTATAAACTTTAAATCTATGATTAAAATACTTTTAACATCTTTGGGAATAGATTTTAAAAAAGGATGTGTTAATCTAAAGAAACCATAATCTAAATACCAGATTAAAGACCTTGCATAGTCCTCTATCTTAAATCTTAGTTTTTTCATAGGAAAATAGGGTAGAAAAAGGTTTATAAAATTATTACATTCCGGGTAATTTAAACTTCTTCATTAATTTACTTGGATCTTTTCCTTTCATCATCTTCATCATCTTTTTTACGGTTTTATGTTGTTTGATTAAATCTCTAATCTCTGAACCTTGAATTCCTGAACCTTTAGAAATTCTATTGATTCTCTCTGTAGACATAACTTCATCCGGGCGCTCTAATTCTTCTTTAGTCATTGAGTTCATCGCTATACGCCATTTTTTTAATTTTCCTTCTTGAACTTGTAAGGCATCTTTAGGTAATTTTAATTGGGAAAATCCTGGAATCATTTCCATTACTTTTGAAATTGGACCCATTTTTTTCATAGCTTCCATTTGTTCGTACAAGTCTAGTAAATTAAATTCTCCTTTTAGGAATTTTTTTCCTAGATCTTTAGCTTCTTCATCTGAAATGGCTTCTTTCGCTTTTTCTAATAATGTTTCTAGGTCTCCCATTCCAAGTAATCTTGAAACAAAACGTTCAGGAATATAGGGTTCTAAATCCTCTGGTTTTTCTCCAGTACCTAAAAATTTAATTTTAGCTCCTGTAGAAGCTGCTCCAACGAGTGCACCTCCTCCCTTAGCTGTGCCGTCCATCTTTGTAACTACAATACTAGTAATGTTACATGCTTTTTTGAATGCTTCAGCTTGATTTTTTAAATCTTGTCCTATATCTGCAGAGAATACTAAAACAGTTTCATCTGGATTGATTTCTTTTTTTAAAGATTCTATTTCTTGTATTAAATCATCTGATAAAGCGTCTCTTCCTGCGGTATCTATAATTAAAATATCATATTTTTTGTATTCTTTTTCAAATTGTTTGTAAATTTTAATAGGATCTTTTTCTTCTGGATTAATAAAACAAGGAATGTTAATTTGTTTACTTAGCTGTTGGAGTTGTTCTGGTGCTGAGGGTCTATGTACATCTAAGCCTAAAGTTGCAACCTTATAATTTCTTTTTGAGTAATACTTCGCTAATTTTTGTGCTAAAGTTGTTTTTCCATTTCCGAACAAACCAACCATCATAATCTTGAATGGTTTTTTTCTTTCAATTTTTATTTCAGACTTTTCTTTTCCTAAAAAATTAACTAGCTCTTCATAAACAATTTTTATAAGGAATTCTTTTTGGGATATTGTTTTTGGTGGTTTTTCTTCTAAAGCTCTTTGTTTTATTTTTTCAGTTAAGTCAAATACTAGTTGAACGTCAACATCTGCAGAAAGTAAAGATCTTTGTAAATCTTTAACTAAATCTTCAATTACACGCTTGTCTACAAAAATAGATTTAGTAATTTTCCTTAAAGATTCTTTTAATTTTTCGCTTAAGCTTTCTAAAACCATTTTAATCTAACCCCAACCTTTTTAGGAATTTATCAATATCAAATTCCTCTAAATCATCCATTTTTTGTCCTATGCCTAAATAAAGAATTGGTTTTTTTCCTATATACGTTGCTGATAACATTGAACCCCCTTTTTCATTTGTGTCCACCTTAGTTAATATGATCCCATCTACATCTATTATATTATCAAATTCCCTCATTTGTTCTACAATATCTGAACCTGTTAAAGAGTCTAAAATAAGAATAGTTAAATCTGGATTATTTACTCTTGCTATCTTTTTAAGTTCATCCATCAAATTTTGATTATTATGGATCCTTCCTGAAGTATCTGCTATCACTACATCAAATTCTTTATTTTTAGCGTGTTTAATAGCATCAAAAATTACTGAGCAGCTGTCTTTTGTGTTTGGATTATGGATAACAGGAACATCAATCATTTTACCATATTCCACTAATTGAATTGCACCTGCAGCCCTATAAGTATCTGCTGCTGCTAATAAAGGGCTAAAGCTGTATTTTTTTAATTTTTTTGCTAATTTTGCACAAGTTATAGATTTACCGGAACCATTATATCCAATAACCATTATCACATAGGGTCTTTTTTCTTTACTTGTTTTCTTTATAGATCCTACTAAGTTTATTTCTTCTAGGTTTAATATTTTTCTAATTGATTTCTTAAGAGAGTCTTTTATTTGCTCTTCAATATTTTTTCTGGATAATGGCTTTGAGGTTAAATCCTGTTTTAAATCCTGTTTTATTTTTTCTACAACTTCAAAAGCTACATTATTTTCTAATAAAGCTAACTCTAATGGTTGAAATAATTCTTCGAATTTTTCTTCAGAAATACGTTTTGTTGTTACTTTTTCAGCAACTTTCTTGAAAAAACCTTTTTCCTGGATTTCTTCATGAAGTTTTTCTTTTTTTATTTCTTCTTCAACTTCTTTTTTCTTCTCTTTTATCTTTTCTTTAGGTGCGGTTAATACTTCTACTTCAGTTTCTTCTTTTTTAAGTTTTTCACTAACTGCATCAACTGCTTTCTTTATCTTGTCTTTTAAGAAATTAAACATCTTCTTTTTGTTTTTTTTCTTCTTTTAAATTTGAAGATATGGGACCTATATCTGAGCCAGGCATTTTTGGCATTTCTTCTGAAGGAACTTCACTCGGACATGGATCTTCTATTTCTGGTAATTGTTTTAAGGCTTCTTCTTCTAATTGTTTTGTTATTTTATCCTTATTTGTGTCAAAATACTGGAAAAATTTTGGTGTAAGCTTTATTGTTTTGCTTAATCCTGTTGGTGTGGTTGATACGAAATCATTTTCCACTAAGGTTTTCATATGCTCGTAGGTCTTATTTCCGCGTATTTTAACTACATCAGATTGTAAAACAGGATGTTTCCAAGCAATTATGGCTAAGGTTTCTAAAGTGGATTTGTCTAATTCGGTAATTGGCATTAAATCCCTTACTAGATGCATATGCTCTCCTTTAATGTTCATTCTGAATTTATTACTATCTTCTATAATTTCTAATGCAGAATTTTTTTCAGAGTATTCTTTTTTAAGCTCTGTTAATGCATTTTTAACCATTCCAGTAGAACCTAAACTAAGCATTTCAGCTATTTGCTGGGTATCTAAAGGACGACCTACTGTAAAAAGGATAGCTTCTATTTGTTTTTTATATTCTTCTAAGTTCATAAGACAAGGAGAAGAAAGGGTAGTTTTTAAATATTATCTTTATTTCTTAACTAATCATAATCTTATCCGACACATCCATACCCGCGCAGGATTTATAAATAAAAGATTTTTATATAATATAATAGGGCAGGAACTGTCCGAATTTAAGCTTGTAGAGGTTGCTCTGACAGCGGAACCTAATAATTTAGGGTCTACGAGTTATCAATTAATGAAGCAGGAAGCTTAGAGATAAGTAGTTCACAAAGTTTACTTAGTTGCCAGCCTTAAATCGGCTGGTTTTATTGTTTTTCTTCCGCCGTGCTGGGCTAATTCCCATGCTTTTTTTCCTAAAGATTCGGCGTGATTTTCTAAAAGTTCTTTTAAAGTTGTTTTAGCTTCTTCGCTAACTCTTTCAGCACCTGCTTTTTTCAATAAACGTTCCATTGCTGCTAATGGTAATGACATAAAATAGAATAATATGAACTTATTTTTAAGTTTTTAGGTATTATTTTATTGCATATCTCAAAATAGCCCCTATTCCGCCCAGGCTTTTTAATTGCATGCCTTCTTGTGTGTCTGTTGAGACTATTTCTGTGCTGGAACCAAATTGAGAAGCTAAGGTTTCTAATTTTTCTGCTAATTTATCCTCTATGTCTTCTGATAATATTAATGTATCTACCACTCCATTGTTAAGGGCTTTCACAGTTTCTGTTTCTCCATAAACTATTTTTCCTGGTTCTTTTCCCAAGGTTTCAAAGAATTTTTTTAATATCTCTAATTCTTTTGTGCGTGCTTGTTGGGAGATAAATTCTTTTGATTTATCAACTAAGTCTTGCAAGCCAAATTCATCTGTGTAAGTAATATCTGCTATTCCTAAAATTTTTGGTTTAATTTCATTATTTAAATAATCACCATCAACAAATTCATGTTTTGTTGGTCCTGGACCGCCTACTAACAAGCCTTTTAATTGCTTATTTCCTAAAAACTCTTTATTAGCAACAGCTGCGATACGTTTATAGAATTCGTGAGCTGCTTCTTCTCTTAGTCTTGCAAAGCGTTGAGCACTTTGACCGCCAGTTTTATATTTTCCTGGAACTCCTGAAGTTAAATTAGCTAATGTTATTATTGCGCTTCCTTTTAACAATCCAATTGTAGATTCTCTTTTATCTAAAACTATTAATCCAAAGACATCTGTATGCTCTAATTGCTCTTCAAGCGGTTCTAATAAAAATGTTTGATCACATCTATAAACTCTGGTTCTTACGGGTTGAGGAGGTTCGATTGAGAAAACTTCAATAGTGGTTTTACTTTCACTTTCTGAAAGATTTCCGGCGAAAGCAGCTAAACCATTTTCAGGTGTTGCTTTGTATAATCTTAAATGCCTGATTAATCTTTCTAAAGAATCTTGGACATGAGTTCTTGTCTTTTTATCTTTGATGTTAGAAGCAGTACCTTGTTCTTGTTCTAACTGCTGTATAACCTTAATTAATTCAGTGCCTTGAGGAATATAAACAGAAACTAATTCAGTATGACGACCGCGTATGTTCTTTAAATGATTAATGAAATGCTTTAATTTATACTTCTTTTTGCTATCTAATTCTTCCATTTTTTACCTGCTAGAAATCTACTCTGAATTTATGTCCAAATTTCATTTCTTTTGTATTAGTAACTGACTTTATATCAGGTAAGAATTCAGAGTTTTTAAACTTATTTGGTAGTGTTAAGATGATTTCTTCTTTAAGTGGTTTGTGATGAGAGGTCTTAAATTGTCTTACTTTGGAAATTATCTCTATTAACTCATCTCCAACTTTTTCTAATTTTGTGTCTACTTTATCTATTTTTGGCCAAGAAGAGAGATGAATGCTCTTTGTTTTTTCATGTTTTTTAAAATATAACTGATAAAGCTCTTCTGTTATATGTGGCATTACAGGCGCGAATAGTTTCAATATAGTTAATAATGAAGTGTATAAAACAAACTGAGCAGATGCTTTCTCCTGTTTATTTCCATTGTAGAGTCTATTTTTTATAATTTCCAAATAATTGTCGCAGAATGTATGCCAGAAGAAATTTTCTGTTTCTGATTTTGTTTTAAAGTACTCATAATTTTCAAAAGCTTCTGTACATGTTTTGATTAGATTATTTAATTTAGATAATTGCCAGGTGTCAAAGGGTTGAAGTTTAATTTTTTTAGGTTTGTAGTTATTTAAATGCATTAATGCAAACTTGTAAGCATTAAATAATTTAGTCATGGTTTTTTGTCCAGAGACCAATTCTTTTTCCTGGAAAGGAATGTCTTCCCCTAATTTAGATGAAGCTGCCCAAAATCTTAATGCATCTGCTGAATATTTCTGAATCATTTCCTGCGGTTCTATAACATTGCCCTTACTTTTTGACATTTTTTTACCATGGGGATCTAAAACCCAACCAGAGATAACTACATCTTTCCATGGATTTTTTTTATTATGTAAATAAGATTTTACTACTGTATTGAATAACCAAAATGAAATAATATCATGAGCTTGAGGTCTTAATGACATCGGATAAATTTTATCATAAAGTTTTGGATGTAAGGAAGCTACTATTTGCGGAGTTAATGAAGAAGTTGCCCATGTGTCTAAAACATCACTTTCAGGTTCAAAAGATTTTGAACCACATTTAGGACAAGATTTTAAGGGGGAATCTTTTAATGGATCTACGGGCAATTGTTTTTTATCTGCTATTATAATTTCTTTACATTTAGAACAATACCAAACCGGAAACGGAATTCCGAAGAATCTTTGTCTGGAGATACACCAATCATACTTAAGACCTTTAACCCAGTTATCATATCTATTACGCATATGAGCGGGGTACCAGTTTAATTTTTTACCAAAAGTTAGGAATTGTTTTTTAAGATCTAAGTAATGGATAAACCATTGGTCTGTCATTAAAATTTCAATTTCAGCTCCACAACGTTCATGGGTATTAACTACGTGGGTTATTGGTTCTATTTTTTCTACTCTTCCTGCTGTTTTTAAATCCTCAATGATTGCTTTTCTTGCTTCTTTTGTTGAAAGTCCTCCATACTTTCCTGCCTTTTCATTTAAGGTTCCGTCCTTGTTTAAAATTTCAATTGTTTTTATTTTAAATTTTGAAATCCATTCTGCATCTTCCATACCTCCGAAAGTACAATGATATACAACTCCGGATCCAAATTCTTGGTCAACATCTTTGTTTGCGTAAATTTTAACTTCTCTATTAAAAAAAGGAATTGTTGCTTTAGCTCCTATGAATTTTTTATAACGTTTATCATCGGGATGAACATGAACTGCTACGCAAGCAGGCATTAATTCTGGACGAGTTGTTGCTATTATTAATTGGGCTCCGATGTTTGTATCGAATTTCATATAAACAAATTCTGAATTAGTTGTTTTGTCTTCTAATTCTACTTGAGCTATTGCGGTTTGACATTCAGGACACCACATAAATGGAGTTCTTTTTCTATATTCTCTTTTTAGGTCATATAAATCTATAAAAGATTCTTGGGAAATTTTTTGACAATGCTCGTTTATAGTTGTATAAGAAAGATCCCAATCACAACTCATACCGATACTTTTCCAATCAACTAAATATTTTGGTCTTAATTCTTCCTTTAAAGTTTTTAGACAGAGTTTAATGAACTCCGGTCTAGGCATTTTATTTGCTTTTACATTTTTTTCTTTTTCTATTAAACGTTCAGTTGGTAATCCATTATCATCTGTTCCAAAAGGGTAGAAAACATTTAACCCTTGCATTCTTTTATATCTGACAATCATATCTTGTTGAGTGTAGCTACATGCGTGACCTAAATGCATTTTTCCAGAAACAGTAGGCGGAGGAGTATCTATTGAATATATTTTATTCTTGGATTTTGGATTAAATTTGTAAACTTTATTTTTTTCCCAAAATTTTTGTATTTTTTCTTCAGTTTCCTTAGGATTGTAATGTTTTGGTAATCGCATCTGAATAGGTATAGAAGATTATTGTTTATAAATATTAGTATTGATTTAGAGATTTTTGTCTTAGTGTAACTGACTTAGATAAAGGGTTTATCATTAATCCGTCTTTTGCTGCTAAGGTTTGGATTTCTGTTTCTTTTTGTATTAACCTAGCTTCATATAATGGATTAGCTTCTAACATTTTAGTTGAGAAATGTGTTATTATTGCTAAACTCGGTTTTATTTCTTTTAGAATTTTTATTGTGTCGTTTGTTGTTAAATTATCCGTGTCTTTTTTTATTATCTGGGGGAAGACATTATTTAATATTAATATATCTGAGTTTTTATATTGCGGAATTAAATCTTTTGAGAATGCTGTATCTGAGGTGTAAGATATGGTTAAATCCGGAGTAGTAAATTTTAAACCTACTGCAGTAGAATCGTTATGTTTTGTTTGTAAAGTTCGTACTGTAACTTCATCAAAATCTTTTGTTTGTTTTGGTCCTAATGAAAAAAATTCATTTAGATAATGTTTTAGAAATTTTTCCTGAGACAATGAATGGGAAATTAGTAATGTTCCTGTTTTGTCCAACCCCGCATAAGTCATTGCGTTTATTACTGCATTTACATCATGAAAGTGGTTTAAATGAGCATGGGTTGAGATAACAACATTGTTTTCTTTTAGATTAATACTTGCTTCTCTTGCTGAAACTAAAGCTCCGGGTCCTGGGTCTATATGAAATTGTTTATCATTAAATTTTAAGATGATTCCTCCTGCAGATCTTAGTTGCTGATAAGAGGCATTATTACCTGCAGTTCCTAAAAATACTATTTTATAGTTCATGTACTCTTTAAATATATTAGATTCTTATAAGGATTATGATGGTAGAATTCATATATAGAAATATTTAAATAAAGACTTTTTGTAATCTTACTAAGGTTGAGCACAATGGGGATTTTAAAGTTTAATACTTTGAGACCATATACGTAGCTCAGCCTGAACTTTGAAAAAAGTGGCTAAGGAGAGCACTAGACACAGCTTCAGATGCAAGCTTGAGTGATACTGAAGTCTCAGGCAGAAATCTAGGTGTCCGGAGAAAAGATAAATTAAAGAAAATCTTTCCGGGATTCAAATCTCCGCGTCCCCAATTTTAATTTAATAGGAGGTCTCCCTATTTTTTTAGAAATATTCCCACTATCCAAATATTCTTTATATTTATTTAAATGCCTATTATTCCTAAAACCAATAAAATCCATCCACATTTCTAAATTCTTTCTTCCACTTAATGTTAACCTAAATTCTATTCCTGTGTTATTTGTTCTTTTATCAAAATGTTTGTCTTTCCTTATATATACTAAAAATCCTTTTTTATTCAACCAAGACCCTATAATGTGTACTAATTCTTTGGACACTGAAGTTAATCCTATTTTAGGATAAATGGGATATATTTTTCTATTTTTATATAGCATTAATGAAAAATCTGTATCTGCAACACCTTGTATAAAAGGTATCATGAAATCATTATTGTTAGTAATCCATCTAGGGATTTTAATATTTTTACTTTTATGTTTATAATAACCGACATATTTTAAAAAGTTTATTAATCCTTTTGAGGTAATGTAAATTTCTGCATATTTTGCTCTCTTTCTTTTATTTGCCCTTGTATCTAAATTAAATAATTTTTTAATTAAGTTTTTAATATGTTTATTAAGATAATCATAATCATATCTAGAATCCCCAGATATAGAGATTACATTTCTATTTGTATTAAAACTAACATAACCATCCCCAGCTAATATTCCAATAAATTCAGCTAATTCTTCTGAGGGTTGTTTAGGCAAATGTAAATTTCTCTGTTTATCATAATGGCTTAATTTTATTCTTGATAAATCAAACGTTTCCATATTAAAAATGAGGGTTATTTTATTTAAAAGCGCTACGGGGGTATGGCGGATGAGTCGGATAAGATTTTAGAAACTTATATAAATAAAGAAGACATAGGAAAATTTATAAATAAATTAAGATTATAATATAAAAAGGTGATAAATAATGGATAAAAAGGGTGCAATTGAATTTTCTATGACCACTATCATGGTTGTTATTATTGGTGTTGCTGTTCTTGCTTTAGGATTAACTTGGATAAGAGGGACATTTAGTCAAGTTGGCGGAATAACTGATGAAGCTTTTGAACAGGCAAGAGCCCAAATTTCAACAAGGGCTACTGCTGATAATCCGTTAGTAGTTTCTAACAGTAATATTAAACTTAAGCAAGGAGAACAAATTGTTCTTGCAGTTGGTTATTTAAACTCTGTTTCTCCACCAGCAGCAATTCAGGCAACTTTAGATGTTACTGGAATTGTTAATAGTGATATAACAAAGGATACTGGATCAAAGACAATACAGTCGGGAGAAGTATGGGATTGGAGGGTAATTTTAAAGGCGAAAACTACCGCAAGTGGTTCAGAGGTAGGAGAAATAAAGGTAACCGTTGGCGGGGTAGCAAAGGCTGTACCTATTAGCATTATCTACCAATAATTTTTTTCTTTTTTTCTAAACTTTTATATATTCTTGAAAATACAGTATTGTAGATGAAAGAATTTTCAAAAAAGGAAATTGAAGATTATGACAGTTTATTATACATCAAAGCGGATACTAAAAGATTAAAGGCTATTGAAATTATAAAAGGAAAAAGGAAAGTTCTACTAAATAAAGAAAGAGAGGTAAGAAAAACTAATGCCGGTGGGATGGCTAAGAAAAAATTTAGGAGACATTTTGAAGCTGTAAAAAAAAGAACAGGAAGTTGGCATTTAGAAAACTTAGATAAAATTCAAAGAGATAAATATGATAAGTTAAAGTTGGATATTGAAAATCCTAAATACAAAGAAACTATTTTTAATTTTTTAAAGAAAAAAATAACTAATAAAAAATGGTATGAGAGATTCAGGTATTTTATAAAAAATAATACTTTAATTGTAGGCGGGAAAAGTAGAAGCTCTAATGAAGAGTTATTAAAAAATTATCTAGAAAAAGATGATTTAGTTTTTCATACAGAGGCTAGAGGAAGTCCATTTTTTTTAATTAAAAAAGGAAGTAAAGAATTAATTAATTTTACTGCTTTAGTAACAGCAAAATTTAGTAAAGAATGGAAAAATGCTAAAAAAGATATTGAAGTAATGTATGTTAGAGGAGACCAAATCTACAAAGATAAAAATATGAATAAAGGAACTTTTGGAGTTAGAGGGAAAAAAGAGATAATTTTAGTAAAAAAAGAGGATATAGAAAGCTTTAAAAATAAAATTTAAGCTATTTTTGTTAAGATGGTAAAAATTTATGATGTTGATCCGGGAAAGTTAATTAAAAAATTAGCTGAGGAGCTAAAAAAAGTAGAATTAATTATTGCTCCTGAATGGGCTAAATTTGTTAAAACAGGCACTGGAAAAGAAAGACCACCGAAGGAAAAAGACTGGTGGTATTTAAGAGCAGCTAGTGTGATGAGGAAAATTTACGTTAACGGACCTCTTGGAGTAAGTAAATTAAGAAAGAAATACAGCAGTAAAAAAAACAGAGGTCATAAGCCTGATAGAGTTTATGTAGGGAGCGGAAATATATTAAGAAAAATACTACAACAGCTTGAAAAAGCTGAGTTACTAAAATATGTTGAAAAAGGAGTTCATAAAGGTAGAATCGTAACTGGTAAAGGTGAGAAGTTGCTTAATCAAGTTGCTAAAGAATTAGGCAAAGTTGAGGAAAGTGTTAAGGAAGAAATAAAAAAAGTAGAAAAAGTTCCAGAGAAAAAACCAGTTATAGAAAAACCCAAAGAACCTTCTTTAGAAAAGAATGTTCATGAAGAAAAAAAGGAAATCAAAAAACTTATTATAGAAAAACCAAAAGAGACTAAAGAAAAGATTTCTGGAGGGGAAGATGAGTCTTGAGAGTTATGTCCCCTGGGCAGTTACTGCTCTTTGCGTTGTTGGCATCGGGGTACAGTATGATATTCTAAGGAGTCAAAGTGAAAGAAAATACAGAAGATTAATGGGAATCTCTGAAGAGGGAGAGGTTATAAGAACTCCGGATATTGAAGGATTTTATAGTGTTGTAGGAGCAGAAGATGGCGAGCAATAAGCCCCGAGGGAAGAAAATCAGATTGATAAAGAAAGGAAAACAAACTAGATGGGCTCCTTTTTGGACTGTTCCAAAAAAATATGGAACTGGGAAAAGAATTCATCCTGGAAGGCATACTGCTAAAAAGAGAAGCTGGAGAAGAACAAAAACTAAAGCGTAAAGATGGTAGAAGAAAAAATTTATACGGTTCCTCTGAGGAAAGGATTTTTGAAAGTACCAAGGTATGATAGAAGTAGAAAAGCAAAGGATGTTCTTAAAGAATTTTTAAAAAAACATTTAAAAAAAGATGTTAAGATTGGAAAATATTTAAATTTAGAAATATGGAAACAAGGAAGACAAAATCCCCCAAGCAGAGTTAAGATTAGAATTGAAGAAAGTAAAGATAAAATAATTGCTGAACTTATTAATGCTCCTAGAGAAAAACTAAAAGAAGAGAAAAAAGAAATTAAGAAAAAGAAATCTGAAGTAGCGGAGAAACAAGAAGAAGAAAAGAAAGAAGAAACAAAAAAAGCAATTGAAAACGTTCCTGAGGGAGAGATTAAAAAAGTTGATAGTGAAAAAAGAGAAGCAGAGCCAGTTGAAAAAGAGCACGCACATAGAAAAGGAGAGGGAATTATAACTCAAAGAACTGGAAAAACTAAATCTAGAACTAATTAAAAATCATAAACTTTATATACCTTTTCTATACCCAAAAAAGGTATTATGAAAATTGTTATCGAAGAAGTTGTAGAAATGATTGAGAGACAAGTTAAAAGTTATCCAACCAGTACCAGGGTTAGTGTTCCTAAGAGTTGGGCAAATAGAAGGATTAAAATAATACTTATTAAAGAGTAAATTGGGGGGGAAAATGCAAACAGGAGAAGCTAGACTAAAAGTAATGGAAGCTTTGCAAGAGGAAGCTTACAAAGGTATAGTCAGAATAGATAGTGGGACTATGGGTCATATTAAAGTAAGACCTGGCGATATTGTTGAAATAGAGGGAAATAGAAAAACTGTTGCAATTGTTGATAGAGCTTACCCTAGTGATGTTGGTCAAGAAGTTATTAGAATGGATGGTATTGTAAGAAGAAATGCTAAAACTGGAATTGGAGAGGTTGTAAATGTCAGAACTGCAGAAGTTAAAGAGGCTAAAAGCGTTACAGTTGCTCCTGCTCAACAAGGTGTTATGATCCAAGCACATCCTGATGTTTTTAAAAGAGGATTATTGGGAAGGGCTATGATTAAGGGGGATATAGTTGCATTAGGTGGAACTAACAGAAGGAAGAGAACATTGAGTGATAGTCCACTATTTGATGAAATCTTTAATGTTTTTGGAGAAGACTTTATGGGTAATTTCGGGCTTAGTTCACTTAAATTCATAGTTGTCGATACTAATCCAAAAGAAGCTGTAATTATTAGTGATGGTACAGAGATTAAAGTAAATCCAAAAGCTATGGAGGTTATTGAAGAAAATATTCCTGAAGTAAATTATGAAGATATTGGTGGATTAAGTGATGAGATTATAAAAATAAGAGAAATGGTAGAGTTGCCGTTAAGACATCCTGAGATATTTAAAAAATTAGGTATTGAACCGCCTGCAGGAGTGCTATTACATGGTCCGCCGGGAACTGGTAAAACTCTACTAGCTAAAGCGGTTGCTAATGAATCAGAGGCTAATTTTATTTTAATTAATGGACCCGAGATTATGAATAAATTTTATGGTGAATGTGTTGATGAAAATTCTTTAGTATTTACTAATGGAATTGGTTTGACTCCTATAAACGAAGCGATTCAAAATTCTGATGTTCATAATATAGCTGCACTGGACTTTGAAAATCAAAAAACAAGTATGTTGCCTATATCTGATAGATTTGATAAAGGCGTACAAAATACTTTAACTGTTAAAACACCCCATGGTAGTATAACTACAACTCCAACTTCAAGGCTATTAGTTTTAAGAAATGGAGAGCCAGAATGGGTTTTTGTTAAAGACTTAAAAAAGAATGATTTTGTAGCTACTTCAAAAAATATGCCTCGGGGAAAAGAAGAAATTCCTATTTTGATTAATTTTTTAAAAAATAATAATTATTTGCAAGGAGATAAAGTTAGAAAAATATTTGACTTATACAATGGATATGGAAAAAATAAAGAAACTGCAGAAATACTGGGAATAAAACAAAGAAGATTAGAAGATTTGAAATATAGGAAATCTGTTCCAGTTAAAATCATAAAAAAGTTAATTGAAGGGAAAGAAGATCTTATTGAAGGAGATTTTAATTTAATGGGTAAAGGAAAAATCCCTTTTAGATTTAATTCCGAAATAGCTTATTTAATAGGATTAATAATTGGTGATGGACATCTTAGATATACCTATAAAAATAAACATGTAACTACCATTCATTTTACAAATGATGATAAAAAAGTAGTTGAAAAATATAAAAAAAATATGAATGATGTTTTTGGAATTAAAGATATTAAATATGACGGCAAATATGGATATTATTTTTCTTCTTCAATTATAGGAACTTTATTACATAAGCTTGGAATTCCTTATAGCGATAAATCTCATAATGCTATTATTCCTAATTATGTTTTAAATTTACCAGATGAAATGCTTAAAGAATTTATTAAAGGACTTTTTGATAGTGATGGGGAAGTACATTTTGTAAAAAGTGGAAGACAAATAATTCATTATACTATGAGTGAAAAACTTAATATTGGTTTGAGATTGGCACTTCTAAGATTTAATATTCAAACAACATTGGGAAGGAAAAAAGATGGGACTTATATACTAACGATTAGTGATGTGAATTCAATTGACAGATTTAGAAAAGAAATAGGATTTAATCATATAAAAAGAAATAAAAGATTAAAGAAAGAAATAATTGTAAAATATAATAAACCTGTTTATGATAGAATTCCTGTTTATGATTTTTTAAAGAACATTGCTAAAGAATATAAGATAAGTAAAAGGGAATTTTTAAGAAAT
This sequence comes from Nanobdellota archaeon, assembly GCA_018831025.1. Taxonomy (GTDB): domain Archaea; phylum Nanobdellota; class Nanobdellia; order SCGC-AAA011-G17; family ARS1403; genus JAHJRB01. Next base: position 31,625 of record JAHJRB010000059.1, read on the forward strand.
AAAATTAATTTATTTGCTGTAAAATCTTATACTGATAAACAAATTAAAAAAACCATAAGAATATTGAAAAGATATAAAGTTGATTATAAAGAAATAGAGAAATTAGAATTATTAAATAAAAATGACATTTTGTGGTCTCCTATCAAGGAAATTAATGAAGGAACGGCTCATGTATATGATTTGACAGTTCCTAAGGATCATAATTTTATTGCTAATGGTTTTATTGTGCATAATTCTGAAAAAAGATTAAGAGAAGTTTTTGAAGAAGCTGAAAAAAATGCTCCTAGTATTATATTTATAGATGAGATTGATGCTATAGCTCCTAAAAGAGAGGAAGTTCATGGAGAATTAGAAAGAAGAGTTGTAGCGCAGATGCTTGCTCTTATGGATGGATTAAAAAATAGAGGCAGAGTTGTTGTTATTGCAGCAACTAACAGACCAAATGCTATTGATCCTGCTTTACGTAGACCTGGAAGATTTGACAGAGAGATTAGTTTTGGAGTCCCTGATAAAAAAGGAAGATTGAATATTTTAAAGATTCATACTAGAAACATGCCGCTGGATAAAACTGTAAACTTAAAAGATATATCTGCAATTACTCATGGTTTTGTTGGGGCTGATTTAAATGCATTGGCGAAAGAAGCAGCTATGAATGTACTTAGAAGACTATTACCTGATTTTACATTGAGAGAAAAAGATCCAATACCTAAGGAACTACTAGATAAACTCGTTATAACTGGGACTGACTTTAAAGAATCTTTGAAGATTGTAAGGCCTAGTGCAATGAGAGAAGTTTTAGTTGAGATACCTAATGTAAAATGGGAAAACGTTGGTGGATTAGAAAGTACTAAGCAAGAATTAAAAGAAGCTGTTGAATGGCCATTAAAATATCCTTCAAGTTTTAAAAGATTAGGGATTAAACCACCTAGGGGGATATTACTATATGGTCCGCCGGGAACTGGTAAAACTATGCTAGCTAAAGCTGTTGCTAATGAATCAGAGGCTAATTTTATTTTAGTAAAAGGTCCAGAGTTGTTGAATAAATTTGTTGGTGAGAGTGAAAAAGGTGTTAGAAAAGTATTTGAAAAAGCAAGACAAACTGCTCCAACTATTGTATTCTTTGATGAGATTGATTCTATAGCTCCTAGAAGAGGGACTGACTCAAGTAAAGTAACTGAAAGAATTGTTAATACTATGTTAAGCGAGATGGATGGATTAGAGGAAATGCATGATGTAATTGTGCTTGCTGCTACTAACAGACCCGATATGGTGGATAGTGCATTATTAAGACCTGGAAGATTTGACAGAACTTTAATGATACCTGTGCCTGATGAAGAATCTAGATTAGAGATTTTAAAGATACATACTAAAGATATGCCTTTGGAAATAAATAAAGAAATAATAAAAGAACTAGGGAAAAAATATGATGATAATTATATTTATGAAGAAAGCAAAATCCTCTCAAAAATGGCGGGGGATGAACCAATAAAATCTGAAAATATAAAAAAGAAGAAAATTAAATTTAAAGAATTGAATGATAGGGAAAAAATATTGTATTATATTTCAAAGGACCTTAATAATTTTACTGGTGCTGATATTGAAAACTTATGTAGAGAAGCAGCGATTTTAGCTTTGAGAGAAAATATTAAGGCGGATAAAGTTAGGGTAGAACATTTTGAAGAAATTATGAAAAAAGTAAAACCAAGTATAACTGAAAACGATTTAGAGACTTATAAAAGAATTGAAGAAGAATATTTGAAGACTGCTAGAGGTGCTGCAATTAAGAAGGAGGCACCTACTTATTTTGGTTAAATCTTAGTCGTAATTATTGGTTTATCTTTTACTATTACTGTGTGTTCTGCTTGAGAAACAATTCCCCCAGATCTTTCAACTAATTGAGGGTATTGATGGATTATTTCTTCCCTCTCTAAAATTCTTAATCCAAAACTGCCTTTAAAATCTCCGAATTTTTTTAGAATTTGGCTTTTATGAAAGGGGAGTGTTTTGAAATTGTCTATTATAAAATTTAAAACGTCTCTTCCAGAACGAGAATTTTTTGGATTAACTAATTTATAAATTCCAGAAGGTTTTCCATCTTTAACATAACCATCTCCTGTTGTTGCAAAGGGTTCTACTGCAAAAACCTGATTTTCTTCTAAAGGGGTTCTATCTTTATTATTAAAATTTGGGACTGTTAAACCTGCATGCAATTCATAGGGTTTTATTTCATGACCGGATAGATTTCTTATTGGTTGAAAGCCGTAACCTACAATAACTTCTTCAATAGCCTTGCCTATTTTTGTTAATGGTGTTTCTGGTGTAAATAAGGTTAATGCTTCCTTTAGTGCATCTTTGCTTGCTTTTACTAACTCTAAATGTTCATTATTTTCACTAAGGTCTACTGTTAAAGCTGTATCAGCTATATGTCCGTTAATCTGGACTCCCAAATCTAATTTAACTAAATCTTCTTCCTTAAATTCAGTATCATCAGAAGGATCGGGATAATAATGGGCTGTTATATTATTCATAGAAATTTGGGGGGGAAATGCAAAAGCTCCCTTATCTGCTATTATTTTTTCCTCTACCTTTTTTACAACCTCAGAAAGTTTAATTCCTGGTTTGATTAATCTTCTACCGTATTGCAATGCTTCTGCTGCAATTTTTCCTGCTTTTTCATAGCTCATAAAATAAAGTAGAAGAATAATATATTTAAAGCTATTTATGTGGTTTTAAGGGTATGAAAGGCTTTATTTTATATCCTACATATAGGGTAATTGATGGAAAAAGTTATGTTTGGTTGTTTGGAAAATTAGAAAATGGAGAGAGTTTTCTAACTATGAATAAATATGAACCTTATTTTTATATTAGAACAAAAGATAGTAAGAAACTTTTAAAAAAAGATTCACCAAAAGACTATGAGATTGAAGATACTAATTTTAAGAATTTTAAAGGTGAAAAATTAAGCAGGGTAAAGCTAGAATTGCCTAAAGAAGTTCCAAAGGTAAGAAGAGAGTTAGAGGATGATAATGTTGTTTGTTATGAGGCTGATGTTAGATTTGCTCAAAGATATTTAATTGATAAAAATATTATGATGGGAATTGAGATAGATGGAGAGTATGAAATTGGAGAATTTGTTGATAAAATTTATCATGAGCCAAGCATTACTCCATGTGATGATTTTTTTCCTAATTTGAAGGTTTTTTCTATTGATATTGAAACAAATAGAGATGCTAAGAAATTGTATAGCATTGCTGTTTATTCTGAAGGTTTTGAGAAAGTTTTAATGGGAGAAGAAGAGGATATGTTAGAAGAGTTTAAAAAAATAATAATTGATGAGGATCCAGATATTTTAACAGGATGGAATTTTATTGATTTTGATTTAGATATTTTAAAGAAAAAATTTAAACAGCATAAGATACCATTTATATTAGGAAGAATAAATCAAGCTTGCAGGCTAAAATTAGAAAGCAATTTCTTTAGAGACAGTAAAGCAGATTTTCCTGGTAGAATTGTGCTTGATGGTATAAGTCTGCTGAGGATGAGCTTTGTTAAGTTACCTAGTTTTAAATTAGGTGATGTTGCTTATCAAATTCTAAAAGAAAAAAAATTAATTGGGGATAAAAATAAAGTTGCGGAAATTGAAAGATTGTTTAAAGAAGATAAGAAAAAATTAAAAGAGTATAATCTAAAAGATGCTAAATTAGTTTATGATATTTTAAAAAAAATTAAAGCTGTTGAGATGGTTATTGAAAAAAGTTTTTTAACTGGAATGCCTCTTGACAGGGTAAATGCTTCAATAGCTTCTTTAGATTCATTATATTTAAGAGAATTGAAAAAAAGAGGTTACGCTGCGAATTCTGGGAGTTATAGTGTTAAGGAAGAAAGGATTAAAGGCGGGTATGTAATGGAATCTAAACCTGGAATTTATGATAATGTAATTATTTTAGATTTTAAAAGTGTTGACTACTCTGAACCTATATATTTACTTGATAATTTGAATAATGTTAAAATTATTCCTATTGGAAAATTTGTAGATTCTTGTTTAAATAGTGGAAATAAAAAATATTTTAAAAATCTTGAAATTGGTATGGTTCCCGGTGATTGGAAGGTTCTTTGTTTTGATAAGGATTACAAAGTACGGTATTCAAAGATTAGTCAAGTTTCAAGGCACTATAATAATGAGCCTCTTTACGAAATCATAACTATCTCTGGGAGAACGATAAAGATAACAAAATCCCACAGCCTTTTCAGTATAAATAATAATTTTAGGCCTATTCCTGTAAAGGGTTCTGAATTAAAAGAAGGTAGCTCTATAGTGATTCCTTTAAAGGCAAATCTTCCATTAGAAAATAATATAGAAAAAAATTTGAATCTTTTATCCCTATTAAGAAATATTCCTAAAGAAAAATTAAAAAATTTAGAATTGTGTATTGAATCTAAACATTGTTTATACAAATATAAAAGAAGAATTAAATATCTTAAGGCAATATATCGTAGAAATGGAATTGCCCCTCAAAAATTGGAACAATCGCTCGGACTTAAAAAATTATGTGTTTATCCAGTAATTAGGAATTTAAGAAAAGAAGGGTTAATTTCTATTGATAAGGGAAAAATAAAACTCACCCTTGAAGGACTGTCTTATTATAAGAATTTATCAGTTATTTGTAAATCACATAAATATAATCCTGCAACAGGTTTATGTTCAATCGATTTCTTGAAATCTTTTAAACATATAAATAAAGAAGATAATTACTTTCTGAAGTGGAAGTTGGGATATAAATATACTCCTTCTAATTCTAGGATTAAATTACTTCTCCCTCTAAAGCCTCTTTGTTCTTTATTGGGGTATTTTGCTGCTGAAGGGTGTTGTGTAAAATCTAGGAAAAAAGATAGGATAAATCAAGACCACTATAAGGTAAATATTACTGCTAGAGATTTACATAAAAAAATAGTAAATGATTGTAAAAAATTAGGATTAAGGGCATATAATAAAAAAGAAGGTTTTGTTACTTTTTCATCAAAATTAATGTATTTTTTATTCAAACATATGTTTAAGACAGGTGTAAATGCACATAATAAGAAAGTTCCCTTCTTTATATTTAATCAAGAAAATAAACTCAAGAAAATATTTTTAAAAAGTTATTTTGAAGGAGATGGTCATTTATATTCTCATGCTCAGCAATTTGCAACTGCTAGTGAAGAATTAGTTAATGGCATTGCACTACTCAATATGGGGTTAGGAAATTTAGGATTTAAAATAGGAAAGTATAAATCGTATTATCATTGTTTTATTAATAATGATATATTTTCTAATAGAAAATTGAAGAGGGTTAATTATGCTTTTAGAGTACCGAATAAAAATATACCCAAAGGTTTTTTTGAAAAAAATAAAAGAGAAAAATATAATAAAAGTATAAATGCTAAAAAATTGTGTTCTTGGTTGAATTCCCAAAATATTAAAAAACATATTTTTAATGGACATTTGGGAATAGATACAATTAAAAAAATTAGAAAAATAAAACCAACAAAAAATTTTGTTTATGACATTGGAGTAAATCCTAATCAAAATTTTATATGTGGTAGAGGAGGGATAGTTGCACATAATAGTTTGTATCCGAGTATGATGCAAACATTTAATATCGACCCGCTTAACTATGTTGAAGATTGTAAAGGGAAGAATTTAATTACTGCTCCTAATGGTGCTTGTTTTAAAAATAATAATGGAATTATGGGAGATATAATTACTAAATTATTAATTGCGAGAGATAAATCAAAAAAAGAAGGTAATGAATTACAAAGATGGGCTATTAAAATACTTCTAAATTCTTTCTTTGGAGTAATTGCTAATCCTAACTGTAGATTTTTTAATTTGAATATTGCAAATGCAATTACACATTTTGGTCAAAAATTAATTAAATTAACTGCTGAGAAAGTTGAAGAAGAAGGTTATGAAGTAATTTATATGGACACAGATTCCTGCTTTATTTTAAGTAAAGTTGAAAGTTTAAAAGAAGCTAATGAAATTGGAGAAAAATTAAATAAAAAATTGAATAGTTTTTTTAATAATTATGTTAAAAAAGAATATAATAGAGAAAGTAAATTAATTTTAGAATATGAAAAATGTTTTACTAGATTTTTAATGCCTAAGATTAGGGGTAGTGAAGAAGGCGCTAAAAAAAGATATGCCGGAGTGAATTCTAAGGGAAAGATTGAAGTAACTGGTATGGAATTTGCTAGATCAGATTGGACGGGGTTAGCTAAAAAGTTCCAATTGGAGTTATTAAAAAAAGTTTTTGAAAAAAAAGAAGTTAAAGGTTTTATTAAGAAATTTGTTGAAGGTATAAGAAAAGGAAAATATGATGAATTATTAATTTATAGAAAAAATGTTAGGAAAGAATTGGAGATGTACACGAAAATCACCCCCCCTCACATTCGAGCGGCTCGCAAACTAAAAAATTTCCAAGGCAATGTTATTGAATATATTATGACTGAAGACGGTCCTGAGCCTATTGAAAATTTAAAAAATAAAATAGATTATGAACATTATATAGATAAACAAATAAAACCTATTGCCGATAGTGTTTTAGTTTTCTTTGATCTTAGTTTTGATGAGTTATTGGAAGGGAGTACTCAAACGAACTTGAGTGGTTTTTAATATATTTTGTAGACTAATTTTATTTTTAAAGATTATAAAGAATTAAAATTTATGTTTGAGAAAGATTCTTTGAGTGTTAAAATTGGAAAAACTATTATTGGAACGGTGGGTACCTCTTTAATTATTATTGAAGTTTATGAAAGATTTAAAAAATCATTTAATATTGATAGCCATATTTTTGCTCTTTCAATTTTGTGTATTACTTTAATTTTGTTAATTGTAGAACTTGTTGAAAAAAATAAGGAATATTTAAATATTTGGAGGTTTTAAAAGTGAATATGGATAAAAAAGGTATGTCTCCCATTATTATATGGATTATTGCTATTATTTTAGTTATAATCTACTTATGTAAGACCGGTCAATGGTGTCCATTCTAATTTAGATTTTAGGGTATTATTATAAAAAATCCAATACTCATTAAGAATAGATAAAGTGCGAATAAAATAATTAAAATAAAACCCTCTTTTCTTGTTATTGATTTTGGAGCTGAATGCAGGAACTTTATTGAAACTAATATTGTTAATAACATAAAAGGAATTTGAAATCCTAAAATAAAATTATTAAAATGTAATGTTACAAAAAAAGATATTAGAGCCAAACAAAAAACAAAGTTAATTATATCACTCGTTATTAAATTAGTAAAGATATTCTCTTCTTCTCTATGGGATAATACTACTAAACCAATTGCAAATTCAGGAAGGGAAGTGCCTATAACAACCAATACTGAAGAGATTATAAATGATGGAATTGAGAAGATATTCGCTATTTTAATGAAAGCGAGGACACTTTGATTTGCGAACCAACAAACTAAGATTCCGAAAAATAAAATTAAGATTAAAGCTAATGTTGTGTTTTTTTCTTTTGCTGGAGAGTAGTTTGAATGCTCTGTGCTAAAAAATTGGAGCAATAAAATAAAAAAAACAAATAATCCGAGCAAAATAAAACTTTCATTATGGTCTATTATTCTCCCTGAAGTTGAAGATTGTGCTAAGGATTGAGAAAATGGATTTACTGTGAAGAAAATTAAAGAAATAGCAAGTAAAATTATTATTAAAGCTATTATTCCTTTTGCAACATTTTTTCCAGAGTTTAATGGTTTTAAAATAGCTAAGGTTCCTAAAACTAAAGTTAAATTAGCTACATTTGTTCCTATTATACTATTAATAGCTATATCTAATTCTCCTGCTAGTGCAGCTGTTAAAGCAAAAACTATCAATGGTAAAGAACTAGATAACCCCAACAATGCTGTTCCGATTGCTGGACCTGTTTTTGTACTTATTGCAGAAACATTTTTTTCTAAAAATATAGCTGAGATCATCATTGCAATTAATAATCCAAAAGCAAGCAAAAATAATTGATTTGTAGGCATGTTTAAAGAAAGTTCTGGACCGAAGCTAGAACCCATAGCTAAAGAAGTAGTTGAGAATAATAAAAAAACTAATGCTAATAATATACCTCTTTTCATAATTATAATTAATAATAAGTTAAGTATAAACTTTTTGGTTTAGAAATCTTCTATTGACTTTGAGATTGGTAAAGAGCAAGAATTGGGGTCAAATAAATAACAGTTTAAGTGGTCAAAATATCCACATCTAAAATGTTCTAAAGGTATTTTAGTTCTAACACTTAACATTAAAGCGTAGAAGTAAATTTGGGTTGCTGCATATTGTTCTTTTTGTGCATTTGGTTTGTAATCTAAAATCCAAATCTTATTATCTTGAACTCTTAAAATATCTATATGGCCAGTTAATGGCTCAGTAGAATTAAATAATTTCTGATAGGTTTTTAATTCATTGTGTTTTAACCATAAAGGGACTTCACAAGCTATTGAAGAACTATCATGTTCTAGCATAAATACCTGAACTTTTGAATGTGCTGTAGAGTACCTTTCATTATTTTTTTCTAAACCGTGGTGGGTTAATAAGCATAATTCATGTTTTGGAATATTTTTTACATCTAAGTTTGATAATTTGAATTTTAATGAAGAAGATCTGGGACCTTGGAAAAAATATTTATCTGGACAGGATTCAAACATAGCTTCTAAATAATCTTTTAAGGGTTTTAAAGGACCACTACATAAGTTGTTTAATTTTAATTTATGAACCCTATAATGATAATAACCACCTTTATGGTCGAAGCTAAAATTTCTAATCACCATCTTCAATTTTAAAAAATTATAAGTAACTAATAAATATATCGGTAGAAAACTATTTATAGTTTGTAATTAAATAAGATTTTATGAGTCTAATGGAAACAATTTGTAATATTATTCCGGTAAGTGGAGAAAATTGTTCTTTGATTTTTAAATTGGAACCCAAGTATTATCTAATTATATTATTAGTATCCATTGTTATTGTGTTATTAGTAGTGTTTCCTATTTATTTTAAGCTCCAAAATGTAGATTTTAAAATTAAGAATTTTTTATGGAAATCCTTTGCTTTACTTGTAATTATATTTTTAATTCTTTTAGTACTTTTTATATATTTTTTACCAAAATCTTGATAGGATATCGGTAAATTTTTAAGTTTATTTTGTTTAAAGATAGTTATGGGAGTTAAATTAACTGGATTTATATTATGTATATTCTATTAGAATAATATTTAAATACTATAAAATCTTATAAAATAATACTATGAAAGAAGAATTTTTAAGAACGATTATAAGAAATGGTGGAAGTTTGGCAATCAATATCCCGAAGGAGATTAAGCAGTTATTAAAGGTAAAAGAAGGAGAGATTGTTAGAGTTGTTATCGAGAAAAGGAAATGAAAATTCAAACTAACTGGAATATGAACTTAGAGAAAACTCTGGAATTACATAAAGAAGTAGTTTTTCTATCTAAAAGATTTAGAAACTGTTTTGATTGGAGAATTCTTTTACATCCTATAGGAGGTTTTTCTTTAAATAAAGTTATCGAAAAATTACCAAACGTTATACAGGAGATAAAAAATGGGTGTTAAACTGCCAGGAATATTACCTGTGAAAACAATTTCATGGGAAGAATTAAAAGGGAAGAAGATTGGGATAGATTTTAGTAATTGTGCATATCAATTCTTAAGTTCTATAAGACAGAGAGATGGAACGCCGCTTATGGATTCTAAAGGTAGAGTAACCTCTCATTTATCAGGTTTATTCTATAGATCCTCTAATTTAATACAAAAAGGATTGAAATTATGTTATATTTTTGATGGAAAGCCACCTTCTTTAAAGATTGTAACACAAGAAGAAAGAGAGCATAGGAAAAGGATAGCAGAAACAAGATTAGAGAAAGCTAGAGAGGAAGAAGATATAGAGGCTATGGGAAAATATAGTAAGCAGACTACTAGAATGAGTAAAGAGATTGTTAAAGAAAGTAAGGAATTATTAAAAGCTATGGGGATTCCGATTATACAAAGTCCTAGTGAATCAGATGCACAGGGTTCTTTTATGGTTGAAAATGGAGATCTAGATTATTTTGCTTCTAGCGATCAAGATTGTTTATTGCATAATTGTCCTAGATTAATTCCCAATTTAACTTTATCTCAAACCAGGAAAGTTGGAGGAAGTTATGTTTATATTCAACCCCAAATTATTGAATTAGAAGATGTGCTTAATCATTTAGGGATAGATAGAGATAGATTAATTGTTATGGGAATCCTCACGGGAACGGACTATAATCCAAAAGGAATTCCTGGGATTGGTCCAAAGAAAGCTCTTAATTTAGTTAAACAATTTAAGAAATTTGATACTTTATTCAAAAATGTTGAAGCTGATTTTAACTGGAAAAAGATTTATGCTATTTTTAAATCAATGCCTGTAATGAAAGAATATCAACTTAAATGGGATAATGTAAATGAAAGTAAAATTAGAAAACTGCTTATTAAAGAACATGAATTTGGTGAAGAAAGAGTTGAGAAAGTTTTAGAAAAGTTAAAGAAAAAAGATAAAAAGAAAGAACAGAAAGGATTGGGGGATTTTATAAAATAGGGCTAAGTCAAGTTATCTGTGTTAGCTAACATTAGTAGGGCTCAGGAATTTGGAATTTAGCTATCTGGAGGCTTGGGTTTTTTCAAAACACAATTAAGTTGACTGTACCTAAAATAGAAAAGTTTAAATAGTATAATTTTAATTAGTATAACTATGATTATACAATTTAAGAACAGAAAAAAAGAAATTAAAGAAATTAAAGATGTTCTTAACTCAAGAAATTTTGAGTTCTTAATAGTGTATGGAAGAAGAAGGATAGGAAAAACAGAGTTAATTTTGAATGCGACAAAAAATTCTAAGAGAATATATTATTTAGCTACTGGAGAGAATAATTTAACGAGATTTTATAATGTTGCTTCTAAATATGATCCGAATGTTATTAAATTAAAAAAAGATTGGGAAATTTTATTTGATTATTTAAAGGATAAAACAGATGTCATAATATTGGATGAATTTCAAAATCTGATTAAAGAAGATAAAAATATTTTACATCTATTTCAATCTATAGTTGATATTATCCTTAAAAAATCTAATATGAAGTTAATATTGCTTGGTTCTTCTGTTTCTATGATGACTTCCAAAGTTTTAAGCTATCAAAGCCCCTTGTATGGGAGAAAAACAGAATCTATGAATCTAAAAGCTATTTCCTTTTTTGACTTACATGATTTTTTCCCTTCTATGAATATTAAAAAATTAGTAGAAGTCTATGGTTTTTCCGATGGAATTCCTTTTTATCTAAATAAAATTTGTGATGAATTTTGGAAATGGTTGGAAAATGAGATAAAAAAAGAGAGCGTTTTTTTAAAGGATGAAGTTGATTTTTTGATGAGATATGAGTTTGAAGATGTTGGCACTTATAAATTAATTTTAGAAGCTATTGCTAATGGCCATAGCAAACTTAATAATATTAAAAATTTTATAAAAGTTGAAAGAACAGATATTAGTCCTTATCTTAGAAATCTTATAGAAGTTGATTTTATCGAAAGAAAGGTTCCTGTTACAGAAAATATTAAATCAAGAGAGGGAAGATATTATCTCTCTGATAATTTTTTGAAATTTTGGTTTAGATTTATTTATCCTAATTTAAGTTCTTTAGAAGAAGGCATTTTAAATACAAATACTATAAAAAAAGAATATAATGCTTATTTAGGAAAAATATTTGAGGAAATTGTTAAAGAATTTGTTATTAAAAGTAAATTTTTTAAATTTGATAAGATAGGAGGATGGTGGCATAAAGATAAAGAAATCGATTTAATTGCTTTAAATGGTGATAAAGAAATTTTATTTGTAGAATGTAAATGGAAAGATAATGTAAATGTTATAAAGATTTTAAAAAATTTAAAAGAAAAAACAAAATATGTTGAGTGGCATAATAATAAAAGGGAGGAATATTTTTGTATTGTTGCTAAAAGTTTTAAAAGAAAAATAAAAGAAAAAAATTTGTATTTGTTTGATTTGAAAGATTTTGAAAAAAAGTTTTGAAGAGAAAGTGATTTGGGAAAGTTTTAGAAAAGTTAAAGAAAAAAGATAAAGGTAAGGAGCAAAAAGGATTGGGAGATTTTATTTAAC
>JAHJRB010000060.1 GCA_018831025.1 Nanobdellota archaeon
AAGATTAAAGAGTTTAAAACGGTACTCTACTAATAGGCGGATCGTGAGCTGGGTTTAATACGTTGTGAGACAGTATGTATGATATCTACTGGAAGTGTTGATGTCTGATGGGAAGGACCATTTAGTACGAGAGGAACAATGACCCGAGACCTCTGGTGTATCTGTTGTCTGACAAGGCAGGCAGAGCAGCTACGTCTTAACGGATAAGTGCTGAAAGCATCTAAGCACGAAGCTGACCTAGAAAAGAGACATCTTAGAGTTCCTGTAAAAGACAGGTTCGATAGGATTGGCGTGTAAGTACCAAGCTTCGGCGAGGTATTTAGCGCGCAATTACTAACAACTCATTTTAGATCAATATCAAACTTATGCTTATTTTTTATTTTCTTTAAAATTAAGCTGTTTATAGATAGAAATATATTATTTTAGATAAGTTTCACAATAAATTTATAGAATCTTGCAAATATATTTAATAGGTACTAAATATTCTTAGTTTCATCCCATATAACACCTTTACTTTTTAGTATTTTACATATTTTTGTTAATTCGGGGTTATTTTTTCCTAGTATCCAAAAAGCTACATAAGGAACTCCTCCTGCAGTATGTTCAAATTGGATATAACCTGCAGTCGACCAAATTAATTTCTTTATCTTTGAGTAAGGTATCATTTTTCTAAAAGGAAATGCACCAATTTTTATTTTATCTTCGAAGAAACGAACTCTACCAAAAGATTTCCAAGAGAAAATAATATTAAAACCTATTCTTGTTCTTCCCCAATATGTATATATTAAATCTTTATTCATTTTACTTTTTTCTTATATAGCCAATAACCTATTATAAATAAAACAATTAAAGGGATTATAAAAACTTTATTAAATTCAATTTTTTCTACTTTAATTTCTTTTCCTGCTTGCATTAAACAACCAGGGCCTTCACAATATTCAATTAAACTAAAATCAATATCTAAGTTTCCATCTACATCGTATATCAAAATGTTAGTTCCAGTCTTAAAATAAGGAACAACTAAATGCACTTCTCTATCAAATAATTCATCTTCAGTTGGAAAGTAAATCTGATTACCTTCTTCATCAAACCATTCTGCAGGTGGTACTGCTTCCATAAAATTAAAAGTATCATAATAAAGTGTTTCTTTCTCAAAATTTACCATTCTTAAAGTGTAAGGACCATCATTGAAATCTTTAACTAGATAGCTCTTAGTCAATCCTATATCCTCTAGAACTATATTTTCCCTTGAATCTATTGTCAAATCAACCATATAAGTAAGAACAACAGAAGCTCCACTAACAGAAACTGATAATAATACAAACATTAAGATTAAACTAATTATTTTCATTTTCATTTATATCCTGATCATCTTCATTATCATTAGAAGATTCATCATTATCTATATCATAGCATTGTATGCTATGTCCATCTTCAAAGTCTTTACAAGCATTATAACGAGGTGAACATGAACCTTCTGAAGATACTATCCATTCTCCCTGTTCTCCAGTACACCCCCCACAGCAATTAGGATATGTTTCTGCCTTTTCAAAAATATAATCAACCTCATTTATGCATACACCCCTAGAAAGATACCTACAAGATGGAGTGTATGAACAGCTTTCCTCAATTATGTTATTGCAATTGTAATCCTTTTGATCACAACTTTCACTCAATACTTTTTCTGAATATAGCATGTTAACAGGGGGATAACCTGGATGAAATGCATAATCATTATCATTGCAATCATTTTCAAGTGCTACCCCATCCTTATCTTCATCAATTATTGGAGAATGTTCTGCACAAACAGTTGTGTGACAAGGAACTATATTATAATCCGACAAACTAAAATCAACTAAGTTCATATTAGAGGTTGGACAGTTACCACATTTATAATCATAACAATATTCAGGCAATTCTGAACAAGAATCAGGTGTACAGCAATCAAAAAACCAATTTGCCCTCATCTGGGATGGTAAATCAAAATCACCACCGTCTGACATCAATACCCTTCCTTGATGTTCCATTAAATACCCTTTAGGATTATCCCCACCACATACTGGCTGGCAGGCTCTGCCTCCAAGACGCTGTGTGGAATAATCTTCACATTCTCCAATAGTACGAAATGTATTTGGATAAGGATATGGGCCAGTAGATCTTGGAATTTCACAATATTGATCACCTAAACCTATAGGATTATGACCAAGTTCATGGGACAATATATATGTGATCCCTCCACCAAAAAGACCCTTTAAAGTGCTTAGATGAATATTTGCATCACTTCTAAATTTTCTTTTACTAAATACTACTTGAGTATTCTCCTGACAAGGACGCCATCTTTTTATTCTATTAAAAAATCTATTGCATGTCAATCCAGATACTGCTGCAGGTTCACAATTATCTTTTTGGAAATAATCAGATAATGTAAAGGAAAATTTATTCTTATTTCTCCCATATATTTCATATTCCTCAAACATAACATTCATATTATCTATCACTTCTTGTTTGAATTCATCAAAGGTGTCATAATTATCTGCATAGAATGCAATTCTAATAGGGTTATCAATAGGTTCAATTCCCAATTCTTGATTTATATCAGTGCAAGTTGGAAGTTCAACCACTTCATAAATCTTATCTTCACTCCGTCCGGTAGCTCCTTCAGAATTTATCATAAGTATATTAAAAGTATAATTTCCAAGTTCGGTAATTGTATTTAGAGGTATATTTAATTCACAAATATAAGTGTTAGGAGTGTTCCTTACCTCAGAACAACGAGTATTGGGCGATATATCAATAGAAGTTCCTGTATCTGATACTAAATTAATCCTTGTTGATTCAGTAATTAATCCATCAGGTTCAAAAACGTAGAAATCTATCATAGTTTCTAATTTAAATTCAGTTAAGAAATATTTTTCTCCAAAATCTCCTCTGTTAATCCTAATATTGCTAATTGTAGGACCAAGGTTAGCCCTGCTACACCCTGATTGTGTGCAGACAAATCCTTCAGCACATCCACAAACAGAACAATTTTCAATTATTTTCCCTGATTCACACAAATAGGGTATTTGCATTAAACACTCACCATTGAAAATACCATCATCGATACAATTCTGGCAATGCCCAAAATTAAAACAAGATAATTCTTCACAATCTGTCAATCCATTTTGGTTATCATCTTGACCATTTGAACAATCCTCAGTGCCTATATCAAAATACTCAATAACATTCCTAAAAAAAGTATCCTTAAAATCATGGGGAATCATTCTGTCAAAGTTTGTTGTACTTATAATAATTTTTGAGTTTCCATAGGTTCCCCCATAAACAATAACCCTATCATCATCAATTAAGATTGAATCCTGAAGATCTTCCATTGAATAAGATTTGAGCCTATAATCTATATTATCATCTATTGTTAATTGGTGTAATCCTGTTGAAAGGGGGTGAGAATTAATTGGAACTATTTCCCTTATTCGCTTAGGCATGCTTCTTTCCTCAGAGGGAAAAAGATCAATTATCCTGTTAGAAACAGAACCATCAATATCACGATAAATGTCATAGTCGTTGGTATCCTCTATAAATAAAAATAGGTTTCCTCCGTGGTCTAAAAACTTTCTAATTTTTTGAATGTTCTTTTTATCATTTATATTAGAAATTATCCAATAAATATTATTATAATCATATAATGTTTTTTGATCAGGGAAATCATGAATGGCATCATTTTTTTGTCCATCGCTGGATATTAAAGAACCCTTACATAATTCAAAACCATCAATTCCAAAAAAATCATATGGGATTTTAATTTGGTCAAATATTTCCCTAATAGGGTTTTTAAAAGTGAAGTCTATTGATATTAACTCATATTTACCACGACCATACCCCTTCAATTCAAATTCAAAATCTTCTATTTTTCTTGATTCTCTATTCTTCAATCCGATAAAGGGCTGATCATTAATAGTAATATCATATTCTTCGCCATTATGTGCATCATATGTTACTTCTATACCTCGATAATTTTTAGTTTCTCCAACATTTCCTAATAAAATACTTTTATATGAGGTCCCTTTACTGATGAGGAGGTTACTATAATCAGGACATAATTCTTCACAACCTCCACACACCCCACAATCTCTAAACAATCCGACATCAGAAAATCCACCTAAATATTCATTATTAACTTCAATTTCATTACTATCACAAGTAACTTTAACATCGCCTTCATAACTATCATCATAAGTTAAAAAATCAGTAACAACTCTTCTTTTCCCTTCTGGAAAAGTTACACTTAAAGAAATCTCTTTACCTCCAATTTCTAATTTATAATTATTACAAACTTCTTCAACAAAACCAAAAAACACATATCTCCTCTGTTGTTCTAATTTAATCCTTCCATCTACAATTAAATTCTCCTCTCCTGCACAAACCTCTCCATTATCATTACAATTTCCGTACCAAGTTCCATCTTCACATTGAAAATTCACTCTCTCCCCACTTCCTGCAACAGGTCCAGAAGTAATCAAATCAGAACTAACAATAGGAACTAAACTAATTATAACTAATAAAATCACCAATTTTTTACCAAACATAACTTTATACAAGAATTTAAAATATAAAAACTTAACCAAAAATTATTTTTCCGTGAACGCTTTTAGTTAAAAAGGGTTCTATTTCTTCAACTTTCTAACTTCTGATTTAAGTAATAAAGAATTAGGTATAAATATTTCATCACCTTCTTTTGTTTTAATTCTAGTTTCAATTAATTCTACTTTA
>JAHJRB010000061.1 GCA_018831025.1 Nanobdellota archaeon
AAAATTTTTGATATTACATTTTTAGAATTTTTAAATAATGGAGATACAATAACAATATATACAAAATCAAGCAATCCAAATATAATCAAATTATGTAAAGCAAGCACAATCTGTAATGAAAATAATCTAGGAACAATAATTTATGATGGTACAGAGGGAGAATTTTCATTTACAATTCAAAATTTACAATATCCTGAAAAAACTTTCTCAATAATAACCTCTGAAACAACAAAAATAGATTTTATCAATTCTTCAAAAGGTCAATTAATTAATGCACAATATGACCCTAATGATAAAACTTCTAAAGTAGTTGTTTTGGATGGAGATGATTTAGATATCGATGATGATGAAATTTTTAATATAATATTTGAACAAGAAATAAAAAATGGGGACATTATAACGCTTTATTTAGATGATAAAAAACCTTCAAATATTTTTATTTGCCAACCTTCTGATTTTTGTAGTGAAAACAACTATGGAACAATTTATTTCCCAGACATAGAGGGATGGTATAACATAACAGTTTCAAATCTACCCCATCCTACCAATACTTTAGCTATTTTAAATGATGATAAATTAGATTTGGATTATATTAAAATTTACAGGACAAATGAAATCTCAAATTCCGAAACCAATCTTACTTATTTCCCTTCAACTATAACAACTCCTTATTATACTTTAAATTCTGATACATTAACAGGTATTTTTTCATCAGAAGAAAATTTAAATGACCAACAAATCCTCTATTATTATTCTCTAGACGGAAATGATTATGATTCAGTTTTCGATAACAACATTTCTTTAAACAACGCTTTAACAATTTCTTTTAAAGCAGAATTATTAACAAATGGTATTTCTACACCAACTTTAACATCTTTAAGTTTAAACTACGACTATGATGTTCCATGTATAGAAGACTGGCAGCCTTATTATTTAGGGTGTTTATCAACAGATAAAAGATTAAAATACTATATTGATGAAAACTCCTGTGAAACAATTTTAGAGTTACCTTTAGACAACTCAACATATGAAGCTTGTGATTATATAGTTTCTACTAAATTCATAGGCACCAATTTAACTTCAGAAGATCTCACAAATATAGAGAATTTAACTCTAGAAATTGAAAACACCGGCTTAATACAATTCTCAGAACCTGTTTCAATAACAAACAATTTAGATTTAGATTCTAATATAGAAATAACTAATACCTCATTTTTCTTAAACTCTACAGCCTTACCCTCTTTAAACAAATCAGCTAAAATACAATTAAAAAACTTAAATTTCAATAACCCAATAATATTAATGGATAATACAACATGCAGTTCTTGTAATAAATTAAACTATGAAAATAATATTTTAACTTTTACAGTACCCCATTTCACTCTTTACACTATAGAAGAAGGTCCTTACTGTGGAGACGGCATTTGTCAGGAAAGTTGTAGTTCATGTTCAAGTGATTGTGGTTCTTGCCCAAGTTCCTCTACTATCGGTTCTGGAGGAAGTAAAACCTTCACAAGACCATCTCCAACAGTAGTTGAAGCTCCAACTGTAATAGAAGAGCCAGCTCCTGAAACAATAGAAACCCAAGAAACTATAAACGAGCCAGAAATTCCAGAATATATCGAGCAAACAGAAACAAGTACTTTAGAGTCCTTTACAGGAGCAGCAACTCAAGAAAACCTAGACCCAAAAGTAAAGAGAACCGTTAACTGGTCTTTAATAGCAGTAATTTTACTGAATATTTTCTATATAACAAAGAGATATTACAAAAGAAAAAATAAGCCATTTCCTTTTGTAGAAGATATTTCTAAATTTGGAATTAAGTAACTTTTATAAATCCTTTTTATTTTAATCTTCTTTAGATGCGTCAGTCGTATAGTGGCTAGACATACAAAATATGGGTCAATATCCCAGCCTTCCAATCCTTTTTGGAGTAGAGAGCTGGTGACCTGGGCAATTAAGTTTTTAACTTAATTCAGGAATTCAAAACCATTTTTGGTGAAAGTCCCAGCTGACGCATTCTATTTTTTCTAAACTCTTCATATTTTTTCTTTTTATCAGTATGGTCAAAACCAATTTTTTCAAATAATAAATAAGAGCAAGCCAGAATCCTTATAGAATAGCTTGGACTACTTTTTCCCTTATATTTAATTGTTCTAGTTAAAAAACTTGTCTTAAATCCTTCTAAATGTAGCATCTTTCTTATTGTTAACATGGCCTTTTTATTCGAATTGTAACACATTAAATGACCCTTATAGACACTCCCTTCATCATCAAAAAAAGCCCTTAACCAGATTTTTCTAAATTTCTTGTTAAATACAATTTCTCTAGGAATATCCCAATTTTTACCATCTTTATAGCCCATATCTATCATAAAATCATAAAAAGCTTTAACCCTTACTAAGATTCTATATTTATTTTCAGTTCTACAAACGTAAACCTCTTTATAGACATTCTTTATGCATTTAGTCATTACATCTAATAATTTTGGACAAGTATTAGTATATTCTAAAATATAACGGTTAAATGGTTTTGTACTTCTACCTGTTCTTATAGAGGAGGGGCTTCTTTTCTCTAATCTCTTATGCATATTTCCATCACCACAAATATGGGCATGTATTTTAACTAAGTTTTCATCAAGAACCTCTATCTGGGGGTAAGCATTCATATAAGCTAATCTAATCTTTTAACATTTAAAAGCTCTGCGCGGGTCTGTCGGATGTGTCGGATGAGTTGAATATATATTTTAGAAAATATATCTAAAACCATTTCAAAAACCTTAAATAACTTACAATCTTTAATTCTAGATATGGCTAAAAACATTTTAATAATTTGTGCGCACGACGATGACGGAAATATATCTATGGGGGGGAGCATTTTGAAGTATATAGACGAAGGATACTCAATTATTCAAGTAATCTTCTCTACAGGTGAAATGTCCCACCCACATTTAAGAAAATCAGTAATTTCCAAAACCAGAAAAAAAGAAACAGAGGAGATAGCTAAAAAAATAGGAATAAAAAAATTAATTTACTTCAATTTGCCAGATACTCAAGTAAAAGAAAACATAGACTCTAACATCAAAGATAAATTAAGAAAAATAATTCAAACTTATAAACCAAATAAAATCTTCACAGTATCTATAAAAGACACCCATCCAGACCATAGGGCAGTTCATAAAGCAGTTATAGAAGTAGTCAATCAGCTTAAAACACATTATCCCATTTATACTTTCCAAATATGGAATATTTTTTCCAGAAACTTACCTTTGCTTCAAATAGACATATCAGATTATTTTGAAGAGAAAATAAGAATAATGAAAATGCATAGATCCCAATGGGTTTCAATTTATTTACAATTATTGCCAGTTTACATTAGGGCCAGATTAAACGGACTTAAATATCATTGTAAATATGCTGAGGTATTTTACAAATTAAAATGAAAGTTTTAAGCGTTATAACAGGAATCGGCTACGGTCACTCAATAAGAGAAGCAGCTATTTTAAAATATCTTAAAAAAAATAATTTTGATGTTGTAGTAGCCGGCTATAATAATTCTTACGAATACTTTGAAAAAAAATATGAAACCTTAAGATTATTAGGAATGAACTTTCCAGAAAGAAAATTCAAATACAGCAATTTCAAAGTTATATTCAAAAACATTTTTTTACCTATTAAACACGTTATCAATTATTTTAAATTACTAAAACTAAATAAAATCTACCAACCAGATATTATTATAGCAGATTTAGAACCTATTGCATTGTCCATCGCAAAAAGTAAACCTCATTTTTTAGTTTTTAATTACGACCCAGAAATTTACGAAGAATATGTTAAAAAAAGTAAAAAGAAATTTAGATTTTTAGCATATGTCTATAATTTAATTTACAAAAAAGCAGCTAAAAAAAATTACCCTATAATAGTCTCTTCTTTAACAGGAAAAAAACCAAATAAAAATATCTATTACGTTAATCCAATTATTAGAGAAATTCCAAAAACAACAAATGTATTAAGAAAATTCAAAGATCCTATTTTAATATCCATGGGAGGCTCTTATTTTGGCTCTGAAATACTAGACAGGTTATTGCATATACTCCCTGAATTTGAAGAAGATTTTATTATATTTGGATATAAGGTCATAGGTAAAAATCAAAATAATATTCATTTCATGGAGTTTAAAGAAAATTTTTTAGAATACCTTAAAGCCTCTAAAGCAATTATCTGTTTAGGTGGCCATAATACTTTATCAGAAGCAGTTGTTTTAAAAAAACCATCTTTAGTATTCCCAGTTCCGAATTATATTGAGCAAATCTTAAATGCTTATGAAATAGAAAAAAATAATTTTGGATTAAGTAAAATTTTAAAACATCCATTAGACGAATCTGAAATAAAAAACGCTATGGAAGAATTCTTAAATAATTTAGAAAAATATCAAAAAGTTTTGGATAAAAAAAATATTAAAGGAAATGGAGCAGAGCAAGTTTATAAAATCATAAAAGAAACCACCAAATAAGCAAAGCTAAAATCGGATAAACAATATAAATTTCAGGCACCTTAAAATTCTTAAATCCAATCCAGTAATGCCACCAAACTTTCCCAGGCTTAAAATCTTTATATGGAAACGCAGGATTTACTACAAACCATAAATAATCTTCAAGCACTGTACCTAATAAAAATCCAATAACAACCAACCAGAATAAATGTACATTAAATCCAAACATAACAAAAGGCAGCATCAAAAACATAGGAATCATAATAATCCAACTCCAAAAATGGTAAGCGTCTAATGGCCTCATCAAAAAACCAACTTTAAATGGAAACTTCCAGCCAACTTGATTTGCAGCCCATCCACCATTGCCTTCAATATAAGCTTCCCAAAATGCAATAGCTACAAATATCAAAAGAATATAACCTAAAATTATTAAGTCTGCTGGCATATACTAAGAATTTGTTTTAATTTATTTAAAACTTTCTTTAATAAAATAAAAAAAGAATTAGATTACTTTTTTTTATAATAATTCTCCATAATAAAAGCAACCATTATCTTATTGTCTGCTAGTTTATAAGCTTCTAATGCCTGTTGTAGATACTCTTCTCTCAATAGCAAATCTCCAACTTTGTTTAATTTTTCCGTATCATTTGCCCTATCAAAGGATTTAACCGCATAACTATATTCTTCTTGGTCTAAGCATTTATTACCGAATTCTACAAATCTTGATCTATCATCTATAATGGATAGTACTTCAAAAGCCTGGTCAAATCTATAGTGGTCTATACAGTCATTAGCGACTTGCCTTAAACCATCTGTAAAATTACTGGCAACAAAAGCTTTTGCAGCTTGTTTTAATTTAGTTTCTTTTAAACATTTTTTTCCAATCTCAATCAATTTATCATTATTCTTTATCATGCTATAAACTTCTATGCAATTATCAAATTGTAATAGTCTTTCATAATCTTCTGCAACAGAAACAAGTCCTTCTTTGTTGTTTGCTAATACAAAACATTTAGCTGCGTCGTGTAAATTTCCTTTTTTCCTATGTTCTTCTCCTAAAGCACTTAAAATATTGTACTTTGCATCTGGACTAAACATAGACAAGTCCAAATTGTTTGTTCCTATCCTTATTAAAGAAGGAACTAATTTACTAAACATATTCTTATTTGGTTTAGATGATTTAGAAAAATTATTTTCTACAATCTCTGTTACCATTTTATTGCCTGGAACCATCTCCCTCACCTCTTTTGAAGAGTAACCTCTTCGCCGCCTTATTATCAAGCAAGAAATATATAAATTAGATGTTACTATATTAAAATGATTACATACTTCTCTTAAGTATTCTATTCTTTAATCTTTCTCTTTTCTCTTTAAACTTAATATGATTCACAATTATAGCTTCTTTAATAGCCTCCTTTCGAGGTATCGCATTATTTACAAAAACGAAAGCATCATCTACAAAACCTTTAGGTAATTCCGTACTTGCAATCTCCCAAATTGGCTTCTCCTCAACTTCTCTTTCTTCCTTCAATCTAAATACAAATATCAAAGTTAATAATAATCTTAAGACTCCACTAACTAAAAATAAGAATAAATAAACACTGCCTAAAATTTTTATATTACTATACGTTGCAAATAATCCTCCAACAGTAGCTCCTGCAAATATCCCAAATCCTAATAAAACATT
The DNA here is from genome assembly GCA_018831025.1 of Nanobdellota archaeon. Classification (GTDB taxonomy): domain Archaea; phylum Nanobdellota; class Nanobdellia; order SCGC-AAA011-G17; family ARS1403; genus JAHJRB01. The sequence goes on from JAHJRB010000061.1 coordinate 6,179, forward strand.
ATTATAGGCAAAAGCAAAACTTCTTTTTTTTCTTGGTACAACATCATAAATAAAATTTCCGCCAGCTAATCCAAATCCTGCCCAGCTAGCACCACCAAAAGCATTTACTAATAATAGATAATACCAATTCTTGCTCACCATCCAAAATAGTGGAATTAAACTCAGCAAGATTCCACTAATAATTAATATCTTAACATTCCCAAATCTATCCGATAATCTCCCCCAAACAGAAAGTATACTTATACTTGCTAAACTAGAAGCAATACTAACACCAATATATTGCGGATAGCTCCAACTTAATTCTCTCAACATATAAACAGCAAAGAATGGGCTTGCAAAAGCAACTCCAAATCTTAACAAAGAACCGTAAAGCACATAGTTTCCTAAGTTCGTAGTCCTTAATCTTTTCATAAAATCTTTAATTGAAAAATAACTCTTAGAATCATACCTAAACTTTGGTTCATATTGTCTTGATAAATAATATCTTGAAATTAATCTAAAAATAAAAGCAATAAAAAATAACAAACTAAAACCAATAAGCACAAATTCTACATTTAATACCTTTTTATCTACATTAAAGAATCTTAAAAACCAAGCAGCAAATAACCCAGTAATTAATACTGTAGCTCCAGCAACCTTATTCCTCTTGCTGAAATAACTTCCCCTGTTTTTATCTTTAACTAGGTCTCCCATCCATGAATTCCAAACAGGTCCTGCAAATCCTCCGACAATAGCTAAAACTGCAAAAACTATTACAACACTCCAGCTTCTAAAAAAATCTGTTTTAAAGAAAAATGGAATAAATGCTAAAGGTAACCACATCAACGCATGAAAAAGTACAGCAGTTGTTACGATGTATTTTCTGCTTCTTTTTTTCATTAAATTATTTGCATGTAACTGAAACCACGGCGCAAGTAAGTTTGTTGTAGAAGTTAATAAGCTAATTTGCAATGGACTAGCATTCATAGCAATAGCAAAAGGACTTACAAAATTGTCTCCAACCCCACTCATTACAGAAACAGCTCCAGCCTCTTTGACAGAATTATCTAAACTCTGAGCAATAACACCTTTCTTTTTTTTCATAATTTTTTAAAAAAGTTTACAGCTGTTTAAAAGTTTTTTGGAAAATTTACCAATTTTTCATTTCTCTAAAGAATTTTTTCTTACTCATAGTAATACATTTTCCTTCATCTATATCATTCCAAATTTTATCAAGCTCTTTCATTTCCCTAGCTTCTTTTTTTGTGACCATTTTCAATTTTGCATTAATATCTCTTTTTCTCGAAAATCCACATTTATTATCTTATCAAATAATTCAACTAAAATTTTTACATAAGGATTTTCTATGTTCAGTTTGTATAACTTAGCATTCCCAATATCTCTTGTATGTTTAATTATCTTATTTTTTTCTAAATCTTTCCACATTCTAAATAAAGTTATCCTATTAATATTACTCCCATCTGCAATGTCCCCCATAGAATGATCTAACTCTCTCCCTTCTAATAAATATTCTAAAACTCTAATTTTAGGAGTATCCCCAAACATCTCCCTGAATAATGTTTTTTCATCTTGGAATTTCATATTTCTTTTTAAATTCTTAATATTTATAAATGTTTCTATTTTGTAATACTTATATAACTTTAATGTAACATATCTTTATAAGGAAAATCTATTTTAAATTAATAATGGCAAAAATAAATTTAGAAGAATTAAAAGCAATTCAAAGAAAAATAATTAGAATGTTAAAAAATAAAAGAAAATATATGGGGGCCCATACAGAAACAATTCATTTAAAAAACTGTGTACCAAAACATTTGAGAGGAGAAAAAATTGTTGAGGAAGCTATTTCTGATTTATTTAAAAAAGAAATTCTAATCAATAAAAAATCAACAGGCCAAGATCATTGTAGTTTAAATATTTCAAAACTAAAAGAAATAAATGAAATTTAAAAAACGCCCGGGAAGGGATTCGAACCCTCGACCTAAGCATTAGGAGTGCTTCGCTCTATTTGCTCTGAACCTTTCCGCGAACGCTTTTTGAAAGGGTTCATCCAAGCTGAGCTACCCAGGCATAACAATATTAAGAAATTTACAACTTTTAAAACTTTTCAAACCCTAACAATTACCTTTTTTTTACTGTCAAAAGAATCTAGTATCTTCCTGCCTATTTCACTTCTTCTTTTTACTTTAATATCACTTTTCCTTCCAACTGTAGCACTAAACAAATAATCATCACCTACAAAAATATCAGCATTCTTACCTACTCCATTTTTAATAAAGAATATAATATTATTTTTTCTGTCTATAATTTCAAAATCTATTTCTTTTTTCTCACTTTTTAATTCTTTTAATTCCTCCACATCAATATGTATTCCTAATTGATTTTGAACTTCCTCAATATTCTTTCCTTGTTTTCCAATTATCCTTGCGATAAATCTCTCTGGCACATAAACTTTAGCTTTATGATCACTTACAACCTCCACTTTCACATCACCATACTGTTTAAAGTAATTTTCAATCTGCTTAGCTGCTAAATCTCTGCTAGGATTATTTTCTTGTTTAGAAGTTACAGGAATAACCACAGTTTCTTCTCCGTAACTATAAATCTCAAACTCTAACTCATCATTCTCAAAATCCCTAACCTCAACAACAGGTCTTGCTAAATCATCTTCAGTCATCCCGCTAGGAACTTTAACAAGCATAGCAACGCTAAGCACTTTTTCTACTTTTCCATCTTTAATAAAAATTACAGTATCAATAACATGCGGAATTACTCCTAATTCAACTTTTCCAATAAATCTCTGTACTCCATCAATAGGGTTCGTCGCATGAATAACTCCCGCCAACCCAATTCCAGCCATTCTTAAATCTGAAAATAATAAAAAGTCTTTATTATTCCTCATCTCATCAAAAACACAATAATCAGGCCTTGTTAATAATAAAATATCATGAATTTCCTGAGCATCTCCATAATTTAAACTATACTGAGTTACATTATCTCCTAACTGTAAATCTCTAGGCGCCTCAATAGTTTTTACAATTTTATCTTTACTAGCATAAAACTCAGCAAGTGAACTCGCGAAAGTAGAATTATGAACAAGCATAGGAAGTTTTCCACAAATAAAATTATGGTTTTCTGTTTCAAAATCATAAACTTCAAATTCTCCTTCTTTAATTTTAATTTCTTTAACAGCATCAAAAAATAAATCAGATTTACACAGTAGTTCTAGTATCCTAATTTTCTCTCCAAATAAAGTTTTAATTTCTAATAATTTTTCAGATAAAGCGTTGTAAACATAATCTAATTCTTCTACATTCGTATCCCACTGTTTGTTTAATCTTAGTTGTAAAGTTCCGCCACCAATCTGAGCAATACTGACCAGATGCAATGCCGGAAGTTTTATTAATTTTATACAGGAATTAATAACAGAGCTTATATTCTTTGGTTTTACAGATATATCATATCCAAGAACAGAACATACTTTATTCAGAGTACTAACTTTAATCTTTCTATCTTTCTCCCAATGTTTTACACAATTATGATCCATATGGTTATTTCTAAGAATACTGTAAGTTAGTTTGTTTTTATCATTATCAAATTTTTGTTTCATAGAATTTAAAGTATTAATATATTCTTTTAAAATCAAAAGATAACCTTCTCCCTTTGAATTAATTTCATAATATTTTTTATACATAGTTTCCAATAATACATTCAATCTTTCTAAACTAAAATTATGCTTCTTCTTAAATCCTATAAAATAGTTAATGTTTTTTAAAAATCCTCTCATGTCATAACTATGCATTTGATTATATTTTTTTTGTAATATTTTCTCCAATTTAGCAATTTTATCTAAAGTTTTAATTTTTATTAAAGAACAAAATTTTTCAAGAGATTCTAAATGAGTGATTCTTACAGTAAATCTATCCCATTCTTTCTGAAATTTGTTAGTAACATGAGAAAAAATCCCCAATCTCAAAAGTAATAGAGATAATTGTTGCGAACATTTCCCACTAGAAGTATAAAATTCTATTATATTACTTTTATCCACTCCTCCATCTCCATCAAAATAAGCACCTAAGAAATTAGATAAATTATCTTCTGAACAAGTAAATAGAAAGTTAGGCAATGACATTTTTTTTGACTTTTCTCTATTAGGAATACCAAACCCTCTAAGAATAGGTTTAATAACATAATTCAAATTATTTTCATATGTAATACCATACTCCCTCCATTTGGCCTTTCCAAATATTTTTTCAAAACAATATTTAAAATCCTCTATCATAATTTTATTTTCATTAGTGAAATATAATCTATCGCCACTACCTTCAGAATAAAAATATCCTAAAAACCTACATAATTCAGGAGTAATCTTATTTGGTATTTTTGCAAAGTTTATCTGATGCATATACTTAGAAATCCTAGCTACGTGAGTGATATTATTTTCAAGTAAATCCAAATTCAAATAATCTCTCAATAACAAACAATTATGTTCTTTAAGATTGAAACTTTTTACTTTTAAACAATAAATCCCTTTTATTTTCCTATCAACAACATTTTCATTAATTAAAAATTTTATAGTATCTTCAATCTGAGATCTTGAAAAGAATTTCCTTGATTCAGATGCAGTCATAGTGTTCCTCTCAAATAATAATTTAAGAATCTCTCTCCTTATACCAAAGAATTTCATATAAATTGGTAATTCTAAATCCAAAGGATCAAATTTACAGAGAGTATTTTCTGGATCATAATATTTTATTAGGTTTATATTATCGTCTGTCTCTGTTTTTAAATTTTTTATTGTAGCAATTTTATCTTTATCTTCTAAATCTTTTGCACATTTCCATTTAACTTCCTTACCATTAAAAATAAGTAAAGGATGTTCAGAAGTAACCTTTATGCTCCTTCCAGAGCGCGTGGTTATATTAAAAAGCCCTTCCTCTTCTCTCCTTTTCGCTTTATTAACAATCTTACAAGGTTTTATTTTTCCATTATTATCCACAGAAAGTATTTTATCTTGATTAGAATAATATAAATCTTTGGCAGTCATCTGTTTTAACTTATCAGTATAAATCAGTTCATCTTCTGCTAGACATTTTCCTTGTCCAGGAGCTCCTGCAATTAAAATTCCCTCAGCTTGTTTACTAATTCTATTAAATAATTTTTCACTTAACTTATAATCCTTTAAATTTAATTTCTTAACAGGTCTTACAGCTGTAATCTCTAATTTATCTGAAAAAGGCGGAGTAGTAATTACAATTCTAAAATCTCCTAATTGTATTATTGTGCTTCCTTCTCTCTCAATTTCCAAAAATCCATCTTCTCTGCTTTTAGTCTCTTCAATTATTTCTTTAGAAATCATTTTTAATTTTTTTTGACTTAATTTTTCATTTCCTAAACTTACAAATTCCCAGTTCCCCGGAGTTCCTTTTTTTGCTTTAGCAACTAAATCTTCTCTTAAATGAACACTCATAGTTCTGCTATCAAAATATTTTTCTAATTTTAACTTCTTTCTCTTTATCTCCGGTCTGATATAAATTACTTCAATACCTTTAACTTTAGCAACCTTGCTTTGAATTTTATCTGAAGTAATTAATGTAGCTCCTTCATCCCACGCTAAACTTCTAATAAGCGCATCAATTTCTCCTAAAGAAGCATATTTTATTTCAGCAGCTCTTGGTCTATTGCCCGCATATCTCATCTCAACACCTTCAGTTTCTTTCAATCTCTTTAACTCATCAAGACCTAAATGACCAATTGCTTTTCCAGAATTAGCCTGATGCTCTAACTCAGCTAGTAAAGCTTCATGAATTAAAATCTCTTTAATCTTTAATTCCTTTTTCTCTATTTTTTCAGATAAAATTCCTTGAATTATTACACTGGTATCCGGAACTATCTTCTCTATATTTTCCATATTTCTTTAGAACTTAGCTAAACTTTTAAATCTTTCTTAAAAACTTAATATTTATATATTCTTTTAGGATGTATAAAATCATGAAAGAAATAAACTTATACATATTTATGTTATTTATCTTCTTGAATCTGTTTTTTTTAAAAGAAGCCATTACAAATAAAATTTTACTAATAGGATTTGTATTTATGTTTTTACTTGCATTAATTTCATTTATTCTAATCAAACTACTTAAAATAACAACATTCTCTTTTTCCTTACTTTTATTAGCAATTTTTCTCCATAATTTAGGATCACTTTTTGGATACTATTACACTTCTCCAGTTTTTTTACCATGGGATTATGTAACTCATATAGTAGCAATGGCAGCACTAACAATGATCTTTTTTAATTATTTTAACTTTAAAAAATTTAATTCTAAGAATATAATACTTTTAGTCTTAATTCTATTAGCTGTTAATGGAATGGGTGCATTGGTTGAAATTAATGAATACTTAAGTTATATTTTCTTTGGATTAAAAGATGGAGCTTTCTTATTTGGAGGAGCAGATTATGAAAAAATAATAATAACCAATGAAGTAATAACAGAAATTGAAATGCATGGGGGAGGTTGGTATGATTCCATGGATGATTTATTAGTAAATTTATACACATCTATAGTTACTTTAATTCTTTGTATATTAAAATCTAAATTTTTCTCAAGAAAATAATAAAACCAGTATGTAATATTCCAGTATGCTCTGGTCTCATTCTTTTATTCTCAACAACCCAATCTCTTTCAATTATTTCTTTAATATTAACTAACTTAAAATCATTTTTAGCTTCTTCAATTACTTTATTAGTCTGGGTTATATGAGGACTAAAACAAACAAGCATTCCATCTTTCCTCAAAGCATTATAAGCATTTTTAAGCGCTCTCCAAGGCTCTCTTAAATCAAGTGTTATTAAATCTAAATTCTTTTCTTTAATTTCTTCATAAACATCCTTATTCCTAAATGTTATATTTTTTAATCCAAATTTTTTAGAATTATCCTTCGCAGCTTCTAAAAATTCTTTTCTGTTATCATAGCTGTAAACTCTTTTAACAAATCTAGCTAGATTAGAAGTTAATATCCCACATCCGCTACCTGCATCTAAAACCCTAGAATTTTTATCTATGGAAGTATTAGCTAAAATTACTCCTATATCTTTCTGCAGCATTATCGCAGGTCCTCTCCTGATTTTATTTAGTGTTTTTAAAAAATCTATTTTCATTTTTTATATCCAAATAATTTATTATAATTAGGATGATCTAAAATATCTAGAACAAAACAGATTACTTCTATCTGATCCCCTTTAATAGTATACAACATCCTCCAGTAACCACTTAACTCAACTCTCCATAAATTTGAAACATTATATTCCTTAGGAATTAGTTTTTTAGGAATATTATCTCCATAAAAAGGATTTTCTTTTATAAAATCTCTTTTCTGCTTTATTGACTTTAATAACTGCATCTCTTCCGTATTTTCTTTCCCTTTTTTTATCTGTTCTCCTACTATCTCATTTAACTTTTCATATTCTTCTCTAGCATTGCCTAAGAGAATAACTCTTGTAATTTTATTCATATTTCTAATCCGCCTTCTATTAGCTTATTTAGTTCCTTTCTCTCGGTAAATATCCAAAGAACACCCTTTGTTCCTATTAAAATCTTTCCACTAATCTGCAAATAGTTCAGTATCTGAATCAATGTTTGATGCATTACTTGTTTAGGTAATTTCTTTTTAATTTCACTAATTTTTATAGGACCATCTCTATGTTTTTTTAAATAATCTTCAACCATTAAGATAGTACTTAGATTGGGATACCTTTTTACATTATGGTTTTTTATTAATAATTTTTGCATTTTATCCTCCTTTAATATCAATTGATACTTATTAGATATATATAAATCTT
>JAHJRB010000009.1 GCA_018831025.1 Nanobdellota archaeon
AAATCTTTTATATTCTGCAACAGAGAAATATTTTAAAGGTCTTTTTATAATTATTTTTTAGAAAGAAATGAGATTAGAAGAGATTCATGGGATAATAGAAGGTAATCCTAATACTGTGTTTACTTATGAGAGTTATGAGAGGTCTAAGAATGTAAATGTTAGAGTTCATCCTTATTTTTATATAGTTGGTGTTGTTGGAAATAATACATTAAGTATTTCTCAACTTCCAAAAAATGAACAAAGATTGGGAAGCTTTCCAAGTGTTAATATAGATTATAGCAGAATAAAAAATTCTTTAAATGCTATAGAACCAGAAAATTTTGTTGAAATACCAAGAGAAACTTTAAGTTCGGAAATGGCTAGGATGCAGGGAGAAGGGGATGTTGTAAGAGCTAAGTTTTATTGGGAGAAGAGGGTTGGAGAGGAGTTTGAAATAAATCCTGTTGGTTATTATTATGGTATATTAAAAGGACCGATTTCTAAAAAATTTAGACTATGTTTGAGTTTTTTTGAAAACAAAGGAGAGTTAGAAAGAGAGGTTAGCAGAGGAAAACATATAGATATAAATGCGATTTATGCTTTTGATGTTTTGAGAGATAAGGGATTAACTTTAGAGAAATTAGTTAAGAGATAATTCTTTAGAAAAACGTTATAAACATATAAGTAATATATAACATAGGGTTAAAATGGCTAGGCATTATTTAAATTCGGCATTTATAGAGGATAAAATAGTTAGAAGAGCATTGACTATGCTAATTCAAAAAAGCAGGGGGGGTTTATGTTTTGATGATCTAGTTAGTAGATTAAGAAAAGAGTTAAAATATGAGATTAGAGTTGAGGCTTATACTGAAGATCAGGTTAATATGGATCCAAATTTAAGAGAACGTAAAGAAAGATTGTATGCTTGCGAAAATGGGGTTATTATATTTCCTAATTAAGTTTAAAAAGGGTTGATTTTTAGTTTTTAATATGAAATACATTAGTTTAAGTCTTCAACCAGATGTGGCTTTAAGAGCTATTGAAATGTTGTTAGGTAATGGTAGAAGTATGTATTTAGAGCATTTAGAAGGTAGATTATCTGGAGTTTTTGGTTTTGATGTTTTAGGAATTTTTTATTCTCAAGAAAAAATAGATAAAGATAGTAGATTAAAACAATTATTAAAAGAAGGAAGAATTTTAAGATATGAAAAAGGAAGGGTTTATCTGTGAACTACAGCAATTAATTTAAAGAAGTTTAATTTTTGTAAATCTATGAGTGCTGATGAAATGAGATATTTTGGAATTTCTGTTTTTTTACCTATTCCAGAGAGTGAAAATTATAGAAATTTTGTACTTCCTGATGGTAGAATTTATCAGAAAGAAAGACCAACTTTTTTTGAAAGAGAACTTCCTGGAGATTGGAAGTTATATGGAGCTAGTAGGTCTATTCCAGGAAGGGTGGAGGTTGTTACTGCTATTGATTATGAATTTACAAGCCATCCTGATCAAATGCTTTCTTAATTACATAAAATGTTTGTCTGCTTACTTTTTGTGCTCTGCATATATCAGAAACAGACATACCTTCTTTGTGTTTTTTAATCATCCATTTTCTTTTTTCATAATTCAGCATTCATACCACCTCTGCAAAAGCAGAGGTATTGATGCTATTTAAGAAGTGTCAACTAATTATGGGACATCACATGAGTTTTTAAGCAGAGAAAGATTTAAAAAGTCCTTTTTTTTAGATATTGCTGGAGGTTTAGCTTAAATGAAAGGTACAGTTAAATTTTTTAACAGAAGCAAAGGTTATGGATTCATAACTGGCGACGATGGCGAAGAGTACTTTGTACACATCTCAGGTCTTAAAGAAGGCGTTTTCATAAATGAAAATGACACTGTAAGATTTGATACTGAGAAATCAGACAGAGGCTTAAAAGCTGTTAATGTTGAAAAAGAACAAGGTAAATCAAGTAAAGAAGAAAGTTCTGAAGAAGAATACTCTGAAGAAGAAAGTTCTGAAGAAACACAAGAGTAAAAAAGTTTCTAAGTAAATTTTTTTATTTTTTTATTTTTTATTAGAGAAAAGAATTTTAAAAAGGTTTATAAACAAGAAATACATCTGAAAAAATTCTAAAAGAAGTGAAGCTATAGAATGAATGAAGAAGAGATATTTAATCTTTATATGAGTGACCTTAGAAGGATAGACAGTAGCCCTCTTTCTGGAGAAGAAGAAGTAAGTTTATCTGAGAGAATAAGGGAAGGAGATGAACAAGCTTTAGTACAATTAGTTGAGGCTAATTTAAGATTTGTTATATATGTTGCTGGAAAGTTTAGAAATATGGGATTGTCTTTTCCAGAATTAGTTTGTTATGGAAATGAAGGGTTGATGGATGCTGCTAAAAGATTTGATGGGGGTAGGGGGTTTAAATTTATTACTTATGCTGTTTGGCGGATAAAGCAATCTATAAGGAAAGCACTTTCTGATAACTCAAAGAGGGTTAGACAAGAAGGTATTAGTCTTGATGCTCCTCTTGATGATGAAGAGAGGGATAAATGTTTATATGACTTTATTGGGGGAGATGGTTTTGCAGAAGAAGTAGATAGAAGAGTAGATTCTAATTTTTTTAAGGAACAGATTAGGGATTTAGAGCCAAGAGACAGGTATATATTAGAGAGATATTATGGCTCGGATGGAAAAAAACCTGGTACTTTAGAGGAAATTGGAAGAGAATTAGGCGGAGTTAACAGAGAAAGTGTAAGACAGTTTAAAAACAGAGCCTTAAGAAATATAAGGGAGAGAGCGGTAAATTATTAGTTAATTTTTTAAAGGGTTATTTTGTTAAAAAAGTTACTATGCCTTATAGAAGAATAGTTGGATATCATAGAGATGCAGGATGTGATATAGACACAGGAGTGTTGGTTGGAGCGGATATAGAAGGAGAGCATTATATCCTTAGTCTTTTAGATGTAAGGGCTGCTTTTCCTAATAGACCTCATAGGGTTTTAAGATTAATAAGCTATGATGAAGATGCTTTTACTGGAGAAGTTATTTGTGTTTCAGATCATGGTATAATTGGAATGGTAATGGAAGAAGTGAAAAGAGAGCATAAATTAAAATTAGACGGGACTGATTAAAATTGTTCTTTGCTATCATAATGACTTCTTGTTCTTTCATTTAAAATTCTTGATGTTCTTTCTGTGTTTCTTCTTTCTCTATAACTATTGTATAAGCCCTTTACAGCTCCTGCTATTATAAATAAAGGGACAAGTGTGTAGAATAATACAACTGGTCTTTCTCTGTATATTTCTATTAATTCATTTAATGCCATTTTAATATTTTATTATAAAAAAGTTTTAGACAACTTCAGTTCCTTCAGAGAACTCAGCTAATGTTTTTAATTCTCTTAGAGCCTAATATTTTTTTTAAAACTTTTAAAAATTCTTTGCTTTGTTCTAGAGGTATAGTTATTGAATGTTCATGCTCCCATTTATCCTCTACTTTTTTCTTCTTTTGGATTAGTAGGTATTTTCCATATTCATTTTCCAAGATATCAAACCATATTGTTTTATTATTATAATTTATTTTTTCAAAGTCAAAATGATGAATTCTATGGTTGGGGTAATAAACTTTAGTGACTCCAAATTTTTTCATATAGATTTCGTTTTCTAAAATTAATACTTGTAAGTGTTTTTCTATTGCTTTTCTGGAAAATTTAGTATTTCTAACTAGCTCAGTCATAGTTAATCCTTTTGGATTATTTTTAAGAAACTCTAAAACGCTGTCATGAATTATTTTTTCTTTTTTACTTGGATTCATAATGTATTATTAAGTACCGGTATATTTATATAATAATTGTTCTTAATATTGGTTACCAATAGAAGTGATATATTAGTTGAAAAAGCACCAAAAATTCAGTTGATTTAGAAAAAGAAAAACCTAGTTAAAAACTAGGTAAGCATCCCGAATAAAGAATGCATAATCATAGATGTTTATAATACTTTCGCTCAGTAAAGCCAGGGTGGTCGAGCTAGGTTTAAAGCGCCTAGTTGAAGGATAGGTAAGTATCCCGAATGCTTCACGGGTTCGAAATGCTTATTACGGAAATCCCGTCTCTGGCGCTGAAAATGGAATAAAAAAGAAGTTGAGGAGTTGGTAAACTCACTCACCCTAAAGAAAGGAATTGACCATGTTCAAAAATAAATATATGTCCAAAGTATATAAAATTTATGATAATAAAAAAACAAAAATGGGTTCAACGGAATTTGGTAACCCATTAGACGTACCAACGTAATATAAAATATATTGTAATCATATATAAAACTTGCGATTGCGAAGCTGGGTTGGCGGAATTTGGTTAACGCACTCGTCTCAAAAGCGAGAGACGTACCAACGTCATGTGGGTTCGAAATTCCATAACGGAAATCCCACGCCCAGCGCAAAAGTTTATCCAAAAATTAATGATAATGAACCTAGAATTAATGAATCAAAGT
>JAHJRB010000062.1 GCA_018831025.1 Nanobdellota archaeon
ACAAATTCTTTTTCTATGGGTCTGAAATGAAATACAGCACATCTACTTTGTATTGGATCTATTATTTTTGAAGAATAATTACAGTTATGAGATACGAAACCATTAGTTATAAAATTATGGTCTTCAGAGCATGTAACATCCATAACTTCTTGATTATCAATTTCCTTAATTTCATGGATTTCATTCCAAACAAATCCATTTTTATAATTATAATCTTTTTTCCAATCTTCAAACCAAGGGAATTGGCTATAGGCTAATTTTACTTCCTTCCCCCTTTTCCTATCTCTTATGAAATCATGTGTACAATTTACTTGTTTAATAATTTCAAAATTCTTCTTTCCTTGTTCAATATAATTTATAACTTGTAAAGCTTTTTGTTTTTGTAAATTTATAGTAAATTGTTTATGTCTTAAATATTCACTAGCAATTTTAGAAGATTCTACTTTATATTGTTCATAATAATAACCGACTCTGCTTAAAAAATTGAATAGATTTTTATTAGAAGATTTCAAATGCAATAGGAAAGATAAAACTTCTTTATTATCTTTTTTTCTTCTTTCTTTTACTTCGTATACTTTAATATAAGACTTTACGCCAAATTCTTTTAAAAGTTCCCTAATATCATTTAAGTAATCAATTTCATCTTTTTCCAAATCTTTTATTTTATTTTGGCATAATCTTATTGCTTCAAAGTGATTTCCTTTATACCAACTTAATTTATCTCCTTCGCACCCAAAAAAGCTTCTTAAAAATTCTCTTTTAACGAATTTTGTGCCATTTTTAACAAAATCAGGAACCCTATAAGAAGTTGATGCTTTATCTCCTGTCGGAACTCCTAGATATTGAAATAAAAGCGATAAAGCTCTTGATGTTAATCTGCACCAAGTTGTCTTCCCTATGAATTTTCTTCCTTTTCTTTCATTATGAATCTCTTTTGTTTGGATTTGAGAAGCTTCATATCCTAATATCCTTAAATCTTTTTTAGCTTCTTTTAAGGCTTTATTATTTCCGCTGAAAATCATAATTCCATTTTCTTTTGTTAAGTGTCCATCTCCCATTAAAAAAGCAGTTATTCTAGAAAAAGCACCGATTTTCTGATCATTATAGGCAATATCTAGGAGTTCTTTTCTCTTTAATTCTCCCAAAGCCCTATCTGCGTTTCCTCTTTGAAGGGTCTTATTCAGGCATTTGCATGTTCCAGAATAAGAGATTTTAATTTTAAATTCTTTTTTTATTATTTGTCTAATATGAGCAAAATTTCTAAGTATTTTTGGTTTTGTCTCAGTAATTTTGAAAGAGTGGGTATGTTTATTCTTCCCTATAATTCTTTTAATATGTCCCTTTTGTTCTAATTCCTTTAAAAACTGTACAATTCTTATTCTTGAGAGCCCTATTTTATCTTGTATTTCTTTTCTAGAAATTATTTTTCCACTGTTTTTTATAATTTGATATATTTGATATCCTCTTCCGGTCAATCCTTTGTCTTCTTTAATTTCTTTATAAAGCTGTTTAATTCTTCTAATTACTCTTTTTTTTTCTATAGTTTTTAATTCTCTAAAAGAATCTGCATTTGATAAGTTTTTATAACCTTTTTCTTCTTCTTTGGCTGATAAGAAATCAATAAACTTCTTTAAATCGATTATTCTTTCATCTCTATCTTCGAAATAAGTTCCTTCTAAATGAGGGTAGATTAATAATTTATCTTCTTTTTGTAAATCTTTTGCATTTACCCATCCTCTTTTTGTTAATAATCTATGGTCTTCTGTTAATTCTAATTTACGACCAGTCATAGTTGTTATTTCTAAAACTCTTTTATTAATTGTTTTGGGATTCAAGTTTACACAAGCTAAAACTTGATCTTGCTTATTTTCTAATGAATTATTAATATTTGATATATTGCTTATCTTTTTTTCTTCGAAATGATTAAAATAGTCTTTAATAGTTATTTCTATTTCCTCAGGTAAAAGAATTTTTGTATTTGGCGTTACGCAACTTAAAATAAATCTCGTATTATGGGCATATTGTTCCATTAGTCTTCTGAGCGATTGTTGAGCCTCCCTTGTTAAAGCATCGGATTCATCAAGAAAAATTAATTTAAACGGAACATTCCCTATGGATCTCGTTCTACAGAAATCCTTTACTTCGTTTCTTATTGTATCAATTCCTCGTGTATCTGACGCATTTAATTCTAAAAAGCTTTGTCTCCAGTTAGAACCAAATAATTCTTTAGCTATTACTAAAGAGATTGTGCTTTTTCCAGTACCTGCCGGACCGCTTAAAAGAAGGTGAGGAATATTTTTGCTTTTTACAAAAGAAGAGATTCTAGCAACTATACGGTCTTGACCTATTATTTCTTTAAAATTCTTGGGTCGAAATTTCTCGGTCCATATGGTAGAATCTTGCATGATAATAATTGCTTAAATTAAGTTTATAAAGATTTATGTGGAAAACTATCTAAAACCACTATCTTTTTAAATTTGGGTGTTACAATATTAATTATGTATCAATTTAAGGAAGTTGAGGAAGAAATAAGGAAGAATTGGAAGAAAATAAAGCTTTTAGATAAATTAGAAAAAAAGAATTCTAAAGGAAAAAATTACTTCTTATTGGATGGACCGCCTTATGCTAATTTTGTTCCTCATGTAGGACATATTAGAAATACTGTATTGAAAGATTTGAATATTAGATTGGCGTTTATGAAGGGAAGAAATGTGTTCTTTCAGCCCGGTTTTGATACTCATGGACTGCCTATTGAGAATATGGTGGAGAAGAAATTAGGATTGAAAAGTAAAAAAGATATTGAAAAATTAGGAATCGGAAAATTTACAGCAGAATGTAAAAAATGGGCTGCTATTAACAAAGACTTGTGGATGAAGGTTTATGATTTATTAGGCAGTTGGTATTCATGGAAAGAACCTTATTTAACATATGAAAATTATTATCTAGAAAGTGGTTGGTGGACTTTCAAGAATTTATGGGAAAAAGATTTAATTTATGAAGGGAAAAAAGCTGTAACTTGGTGTCCTAAATGTGAAACTGCCTTAGCTGGTTATGAGGTTACTGACTCTTATAAAAATTTAACAGACCCTATTATTTTTGTTAAATTTAAAATTAAAAACAAAGATGAATACTTTTTAGTCTTTACTACAACTCCTTGGACTTTAATGAGCAATGTTGCTATTGCTGCACATCCGGAAGGAACTTATGTAAAAGTTGAGACTGCTAAGGGTGTTTTGATTTTGGCTGAAGCAGGATTGAAGTTGCTGGAAGAATGGGAAATGGGCTATAAGATATTAAAGAAATTTAGAGGAGCGGAGTTAGACGGGATGGAATATGAACCGTTGTTAGATGTTCCTATACAAAGAGAATTAGAAAAAAATCCTAATGCTTTGAAAGTTTACATGTCTATTCCAATTTTAAAAGAAAGAGTTGCCAGTAAGGTTGCTGCTAAGAAAGATGTAGGAGAGAGCAGAGATGTTTTTGAGGACTTTGTAAATACGGAAGATGGAACTGGGTTAGTGCATGTTGCTCCTGGGCATGGTAGTACAGATAATGAGGTTGGTAGAAAATATAATTTGCCTAGTCCTAGCCCGCTGGATAATAAATGTAAATATACTGAAGACTCTGGGGAATATGAAGGAGTATTTGTAAAAGATGCTGACAATGATATTATAGAATTGCTAATTAAAGAGGATAAGATGGTGCATCATTCTACTAAAGAACACAGCTATCCTGTTTGTTGGAGATGTAAGACCCCCCTTATTTTCAGAATGAGCAATCAATGGTTCTTGAGAATTGATGAAGTAAGAAATCAAATGTTGAAAGAAAATGAAAAAGTAAGATGGTTGCCGAATTATGCGGATGAGAGATTTAAAAGTTGGGTAAGCAATGCTATTGACTGGAATATTTCAAGGCAGAGATATTGGGACATTCCAATTCCACTGTGGAAATGCGAATGCGGAAATTTAAAGGTCGTTGGGAGTTTTGAGGAATTAAAAAATAATGCTGTAGAAAAAGTAACTAAGGAATTTGATTTGCATAACGCAAGCAAGATTAAACTTAAATGTAAATGTGGTAAGAAGATGAAAAGAGTAGATGATATTTTTGATGTTTGGTTTGACTCTGGGATTGCTCCATGGGCAAGTTTAGGTTATCCTTTTAAGAATAAAGAATTATTTGAAAAGAACTTTCCTGTTAACAGGATTAATGAAAGCCAAGACCAGATAAGGGGATGGTTCTATTATTTGATGGTGTGTGGAGTAGCTAACTTTGATAAAGCACCTTATGAAGAGGTGTCTATGCCTGGATGGGTTCTTGATGAAAAAGGGGAAAAGATGAGTAAAAGTCTTGGCAATGTTATACAGGCAGAAGATGGATTAAAAGAATTTGGTGCTGATGCTTTAAGATTATATTATATGTGGGATGTAAGTCCTTATGAGTTAGAGAAATTTAGTGTTAATGTTGTTAAAAAAGAGATTGCTAGCATTCTGAATATTCTATGGAACATTCATAATTATTTATTAAGCTTTGATGTTAAAGAAAAAGTAAAAATAAAAGAAGTTGAAGATAAATGGTTGATATCTAGGATGAATTCTTTAATCAAAGAGTATGATAAAGATTTAGACAAGTTTGAATATAAAAATGCAACTAGAAATTTAATTAATTTTATTGTTGATAACGTAAGCAGAGAGTATATCCAATATATAAGAAATAGAGATGATAATGTGGTGGGTTATGTACTCAAGGAAGCAATGGTAACTGCATTGAAATTATTAGCTCCGATAACTCCTTTTGTTACTGATAAAATCTATCAAGATTTGAAAGATAAATTGAAATTAAAAAATGAAAGTATACATTTAGAAGACTGGCCAAAATCCAATGAAAAATTAATTGATAAAAGATTAGAAGACGGGATGGAAAATACTAGAGAAATAATACAAGAGATATTGGCACAGAGGGAAAAAAATCAGATAGGAGTTAGATGGCCATTAAGCAAGGTAACAATACAAACAAAAGATTTGAAAGTTATGGAGGCTTTAGAATTATTTGAAACATTAATTTTAAGACAGACTAATATTAAAGAATTAGTTTTAGAGGAAGAAAAAACAAGTGGGAAGTTTAAATTAGAAATTGAAACTAAAATGGATAAGGATTTATTAGCAGAGGGGTTCAGCAGGGAAATGATGAGAAGAGTGCAGGATTTAAGGAAAAAAGCAAAATTAAGCAAAGAGGATGAAATAGATTTAGTGATTGTTGACCATAATAATATTTTAAAGAAATTTGAGAAAGATATTAAAGAAAAAGTCGGAGCAAAAGAAATTGAAATTGGAAGAAGTGAAAAGAAAAAATATGAATTTGAAGAAGAGTTTAAAATAAGGGATAAAAGATTTAAAATTGGATTAAAGAAATTATAGAAAACTTTATTATAGAACTAATTTTTAATTATGTTAATGAAAAAGAGTGTGATGATATTCATAGTATTTCTTTTATTGATAAATAGTGTAGTTGCTTTGAGGATAACCGGTAAAGGATGTGAAACGAATGGAAAATTTAATCTTATATTGGAAGCTATAGATAAGAACCAAA
The DNA here is from genome assembly GCA_018831025.1 of Nanobdellota archaeon. Classification (GTDB taxonomy): domain Archaea; phylum Nanobdellota; class Nanobdellia; order SCGC-AAA011-G17; family ARS1403; genus JAHJRB01. The sequence continues at coordinate 5,587 of JAHJRB010000062.1, forward strand.
CTTATACAAATGAAATAAAAATAGAGGTGGATAATAAAGAAATAATTGGGAAGTGGGATATAGATTATATGAGAAAAAATCCTCCTGATAGAAGAAGACAATATGGAAGTTTTACTTCTGATGAAGCACAAGTGCTTGGTGGTGGAAACAAATTAATCAAGATAACATATCCATTAGAGTATGAAGGTGTTAAATCTTTTGAGGCTATACAAGCTACTTTAGAATGCCCTCCCTTTTTATTTAGTTGTGCGTTATTGAATGTTGAGATAAATGAATGTTATACAGAGGATAATGTCTTTTATGCTTACTTCACTTTAAACGGTTTTGAGCAAACTGTCAATAGTAAATTATCTTTAGAGAATAATTTAGGATTTAATTTGGTTACAACCGCTGTTTATGAAGACATTGATGATAAGATTATTACAAAGGGAGCTAAACCTAAAAAAGCTGAAGTTAAAAAATATGAAGGGAATAAATATATTATGATTTTTGAATTCCCTACTAAAAATTTTGTAGAAAGTTTTAGAGTGGGATTAACAAATATTGATATGTGTTTGAACAGTAAATATGAAACGTATCATTTAAAGTTAAGTGATTTTAAAAAATGTGGAGAAAAGATTGAAGAAATAATTGAAGAAAATAAAAAAGTAGTGGAAGAGGTTGTTAATGAAAAACCAGAAGAAAGGATAATTGAAGATGCGGTTTTTGAACCGGTTGAAGAGGATAAAAATGAAGTGATTTTAGCGATTGCCTTAGTATTAATCGTCGTAATTGGTTTTGCAATTTTGTATAAAATCAGGAAGATATAAAACCGAAAAAGTGACCAAACCCTTTAAATACTTTTCCATACACTTTTAAAGAAATGCTCAAATGAGGTGGAGGATATAATGGTAAAAAAAGAAATTAAAATTGTCAACATTGTTTGTTCGGCTTCTCTTGGTCAGGATATTCCATTAATTAAACTGGCTGAAACTTTACCAAATACAGAATACAATCCTGAACAGTTCCCGGGTTTGGTAATGAGAATAAGAGATCCTAAAACTAGTGCTTTAATTTTTAGCTCTGGAAAAATTGTTTCTACGGGGGCTAGGTCCATGGCAAAAGTTAAAGAGAGTATAAAATGTATAATTAAAAACATTGCAAAAATTAAGATAAGAATAAAAACTATGCCAAAAGTTAATGTCCAGAACATGGTTGCTAGTGGGAGTATTGGTATGGACTTAAATCTGAATTCCTTAGCAATGGAATTAGAGAATACGGAATATGAGCCAGAACAATTTCCAGGTCTTGTATATAAACTAGCAGGTACTAGGGCTACTTTTTTGCTGTTTAGTAATGGAAAGATTGTTTGCACAGGAACAAGAAGCGAGAGTAAATTAAGGGAAGCGGTAGATAAACTAGTCAAAAACCTGAAAAAAATAGGGAAGACTTAAATATTTTTTCACATTTTTAGTTTAAGGGGGTTATAAATGGAGGCTTCTGAACATATCGAGAGATTTCAAGAATTCTTTGAGAGTTATAAGGAAGAACTACATGAAATTGCTTTAAATGACCTAAGAAGTATTCATATTAATTTTTCAGATATAAGCAAATTTGACCCTGAGTTAAGTGAAGAACTATTAAATGAGCCGGAAGAGATTTTGAAGGCTGCTGAAGTGACAATTGCCAATATGGAATTACCAAGCACAAATATAAGAGTAAGGATAATTAACCTTCCAAAATCAAAATTATTTAAAATAAGGGATATAAGATCAATTCATATTAATAAATTTCTAAATTTAGAGGGGATTGTAAGACAGACTTCTGATGTTAGACCCCATGTTGTTTCTGCAATGTTTGAATGTCCAAGCTGTGGGTCTCATATTACTATGTTGCAGTTAGAAAGTAAATTTAAAGAGCCTAGCAGGTGTAGTTGTGGGAGGAGAGGGAAATTTAGATTGCTTTCTAAAGATTTAGTTGATGCTCAGAGAATTATTATTGAAGAACCTCCAGAAAATTTAGATGGTGGTGAACAACCAAAAAGATTAGCTGTTTTCTTGAAAGAAGATTTAGTTGAGCCTAAAATGGAAAAAAGAACTACACCAGGAAGCAAGGTAAGTGTGGTTGGAACTGTTAAAGAGGTTGTGATTCCTTTAAGTACTGGAGGACAAAGCACAAGATATGATTTAATTATGGAATGTAACTCTATTGTTCCTATGGAAGAAACATTTGAAGATATTAAAATAAGCAAAAAGGATGAAAAAGAGATTCAGGAACTTGCAAAGGATAATAATATCTATCAAAAATTAACAAGTTCTATTGCTCCAAGTATTTATGGACATGAAATTGTAAAAGAGGCCATTGTTCTACAGTTAATGGGAGGAGTTAAAAAATTAAGACCAGATGGAACTAGAACAAGAGGGGATATGCATATATTATTAGTTGGGGATCCTGGATGTATTTCTGGAGATTCTCAAGTTGCTCTAATCCATAAAGGAATGGAACCAATAAAAAATCTTGGTAAGAAACATATGCAACCTATAAGGGAAGCTGTTACAAAAATAAGAGAAAATGGAAATGACAAATATTATGATTATGCTACAGTGTTCCAACATTATACTAAACAACCAGTACTAAAGGTGATTACAGAAACAGGCAAGGAAATTACATGCACTTATAATCAACCCTTTTTAACAAAATATGGTTGGGAAAGGGCTGATGAGTTATTAGTTGGAGATAAATTAAGGGTAATGCCGAAGATTCCTACGGCTGTTAAAAAACTTGCTGATACTGGTTTTACAAGAGTAAAGAAAAAATATGGTCCCTTAAAAAAAATTAATCTACCTAAGAAAGTAACTCCCGAGTTAGCATCTTTATATGGTCTTATTATTGGAGATGGTTGCATCCACCCGAGAGGATATACAGTAACTTGCTATGTTAATGATGAAGAACAGGATCTTATTGAAAAGATTTCAGAACTTTGGAAAGAAACTTTTAATGTAGAAGTTTCAATTTTAACTAAAGCTGGAGAACATGTAAAAACAATTGATGATGGGAACGGGCTCTTAAGAGAATTTATTTCTAAACAAACTATGTACTGTTTAGAGGTCAACAGCAAACAAATTGCTTATTCTCTTTCATTTTTGGCTAATAAAAGAGTCCCTCAAGAAATATTTAGAAGCCCAACTCATGTTATAGCTAAATTCATCGGTTGGCTTTTTGATGCTGATGGATGTGCATTTGGGAACGGAAGGGGAAAAACAGCTATCCAGCTCAAATCTAGGACTGAAGGATTATTGAGAGATGTACAGTTATTACTTCTCTATTTTGGAATACATTCTAGAATAATTGAAGATAATCTATGTATTAGGAGGTCTCATGATATAGAATTGTTTGCTAAATATATTGGATTTAATTGTGAAAAGAAAAAAGCTACATTAAAAAATGTTTTAGAAAAAATAAAAAATAAAAATGATATTCAAAAAAGGAAAAAATTTCAAAGATGGGAAAAAGTTAGCAAAATTGTCCATTGGGGGGTTGAGGATGTATATGATTTTAAAGTTCCCAAAAGTAAAAGATTTATAGCAAATGGGATTGTATGCCATAATTCTGGAAAATCACAATTACTTCAATTTGTTTCTAAGGCAGCCCCTAAAGCGAGATATCTTTCTGGTAAAGGAGTTACTTCTGCAGGTATGACTGCGAGTGTAATAAAAGATGAATTTTTAAGGGGATGGGCGTTGGAAGCAGGAGCTTTAGTTCTGGCTAATATGGGGATTGCGTGTCTTGATGAGATGGATAAGATTTCTGAAGAAGATACTAGTTCACTGCATGAGGCTATGGAACAACAGACAGTTACTATCTCAAAAGCAAATATACAAGCTACTTTAAGGACGGAAACTACTGTGCTTGCAGCTGCTAATCCTAAGTTTGGAAGATTTGACCCATATACTCCTATTGCTGGACAAATAGATATGCCTCCAACATTAATTAATAGATTTGATTTAATATTTCCAATAAGGGACATACCCGATAGAGAAAAGGATGAAAAAATTGCGAGTCATGTTTTGGAGATACAAAGAGACCCTAAACAGTTAAAAAGTGAAATCCCAATTGTAATGATGAAAAAATATATTGCTTACGTAAAACAAAGGGTGTTTCCTAAATTAACCAAAGAAGCTATTGAAGAGATAAAAGATTTTTATGTTGGATTAAGGAATTTACCTACTATTGGGGATGATATCAGTGTTAAACCTATTCCTATTTCTGCAAGACAATTAGAAGCTTTAGTAAGATTGGCTGAAGGAAGTGCAAGAGTCAGATTAAGTAAAATAGTCACGAAAAAAGATACTCAAAGAGCAATAACCATATTGAAATATTGTTTAATGCAGGTTGGCTTTGATTATGAAACTGGGCAGATAGATATTGACAGAATAAGTACAGGGATTACAGCCAGCGAAAGAGGAAAAATACTAAGTGTAAGAGAGATTATAAATGAATTAGATAAAAAAGTTGGGAAAGAAATTCCAATAGAAGATATTTTAGCTGAAGCTGCTGAAAAAGGTATTAATGAAGACAAAGTAAATGAAAGCATTGAAAAATTAAAAAGGTCTGGAGAGATATTCCAGCCTAAGCAGAATTTCATATCTAAAATTTAAAGATGGCAGAACAACAAATGCAACCAAGACAGGTTGCTTACAAGATAAGAATTGGGGATTTACTTAAAGGGGAGTATGTAGAACAAGAAGGATGGCAGCCAAATTTCATCAAAGTTGGGGATAAGCAAGTTAGCAGAGCAAACATAATCGCAAGTGTAATTGATAAACAAATTGGAGAAACTCTGAGCTCTATAACATTAGATGATGGAAGCGGGGATATACAGGTCAGGGCATTTAACGAAGAAAGTATAAAATTAAATGATATTGAAATTGGGGATATTGTGATTGCAATTGGCAGACCAAGAAAATATGGAAATAGATTTTTTATTTCTTACGAAATTGTTAAAAAATTAGATTCTTTATGGGCAAAGGTAAGACAAAATGAATTAGGGAAAACTAATTTTCAGATGCCTTCACCAGAGATTATTGAAGTAGTTGGTGTAAAAGAAGAAAAAGTACGTGAAGGAAAAGAGGAGTTTTATAAAAATAAGAAAATAATTCTGGATTTAATTAGGAATATAGATGATGGTAATGGTGCAAATATTGATGATATTATAACTAATTCTAAAATAGATCAAAAGAAGGCTGAAGAGATGATTCAAGAGTTAATTAAAGCAGGGGAAGTTTACGAAAATATTGCCGGAAGAGTGAAATTGCTGTAGAAAACCTTTAAAAAGTCATTTTTTCTAAATAAAGATTATGGATTATAAAGAATTATTGGAAAAAGGATTAAAAGAATTGCCGGAAATTGGGACTGCTAAAGAAAGATTTGAACTCCCTAAAGTGGAAGGACATATAGAAGGGAACAAAACAATTGTTGTAAATTTTGTACAGATTGCAAATATATTAAGAAGAGATCCTGAGCATTTATTAAAATTTTTATTAAGGGAATTAGCAAGTCCTGGTTATATTGATGATAAAAGATTAATTTTAGGTAGAAAGATTAGTCCTAAACAGATTAATGATAAAATAGAGCTTTATGCAAAAACTTACATTCTATGTAGGGATTGTGGAAAACCAGATACTCAAGTATACAAAGAAGGAAGGCTGAATGTTATAAGATGTGCTGCTTGCGGTGCAAGACATAATATCAAAACTAGAATATGAAAATACAAGAAGAATATGAAAATATAAAGAAGAAATACACTCTTCCAAGATTTGAAGAGATGAATGAAGAATTTGAAATAAGTTCTATTGAAGTAGAAAAAGTGAATAGTTTAACAAGAGCTATTTTAAGAGTGATGTGTAATAAGATGGTTATATTATTAAATTATATTGAGCCAGTTATAAACCCCAGTCCTCAGAATTTACATGGTTTTATTGAAGTAGAAAATACAAACAATGATGAGAAGAAGGAAGTTTTTACTTTCTATAAAAACCTAAGTTACAAATATCATAAATCAAGTGGTTTAGAATTAAGCGAAAACGAAGAAAATGTTGCTAAAGAAATTAAAGAAGTTTGGAAAGACTGGAAAGAAATTAAATTAAAATTCAAAAACATCAGTAAAATAATAAACAATGCTTGGTTAAGAGAAAAAGAAAAAGATAAGGCAGAAAATGTTGGTTAAGATTCATAAAGCGGAAGGAAGAGCTATTGTTGCTATAGCTGATAAAGATTTAATTGGGAAAGAATTTAGTGAAGGAGAGAAATATTTGAATATAAGCAAATCTTTCTATAAAGGTGAAGAAAAAGATGAAGAGGAAATTTTAAAATTATTAAAGGATGTTAATTCTGTTAATGCGGTTGGAAAAGAATCTATTAAATTTTGTATAAAGCATGAGTTAGTTGAAAAAGGTAACCGTTTAGCTAACCGAAAATAGCAAATAGTAGTTCTAACTACTAATTCTTGGGGGTTGAAGTGAGGAACGAATGGAAATCCCCAAGGAAATATGTGAAAACTGCAGACCTTTTTTTGAAATTCTACTTAAAAGAAT
>JAHJRB010000063.1 GCA_018831025.1 Nanobdellota archaeon
AAATTAGAAAAAATAGAAGCTTAAGCTATTGAGATTCTCTTGCTCTTTCAAGATCTCTACCTATCCTTGTTAAAATACTAGATTTAGCTTCCCCATAGAGACTTCTTCTCTCTACTCTTGCGTTATTTATTACTATGGTATTAAATCCTCCTTCTTTGTAGAGAGCGCTCATAGAAACAACAGCAATTCTTCCTTTATAACCTTCTTCTCGGAAACCATCTGAAAATTGATATTCTATCCTTATCTCCACAGGATCCTCTTTTTGGAATATTCCTCCATCAACTGGATTAGGAAATTCTCCTTCTAATCCATCAAATCTTGCCGTTCTTACAGTGAAATCAAAGTTTATAGTTTCACGAGGATCAAGATAATATGTAATTTTTGCAGGTATGGATGGTAAATTTCTTCTTAATTCTCGTCTTCCTAAATCATCCACCTCCCCTATCCTTACCTCATGTTCTCTCAGTGGAGGAACTTCTAATATTTCTTGAACTTTTGTTACTCCTTCTAAACCCTCAGTTGGAGATGCCTCTGGAAAAAAGAAAAGATGATCTTGGCGAGATTTTCTTAAAGTTCCTGGATAAACACGTTCTTCCAATTTTAAAACACTAGAAGGATAAACTACCGAAGTTCCGTTCCTTGTCCTTCTAGCATTTGCAAGGTAATATTCTCCAATATTTCTCCTATCTTCACTAGTAGGAAAAGCTAAACGAAAGTTTCTTCTTTCACTTAGAGTAGAAGATGTCAATACTCTTCCAACAATATGACTATCATCAGAAAGGGAGAAAAGTTCTCCTTTTACTTGTCCAGGCCTTAAACGGAAATCTTCAAAAACACGCTCAGGATTAATCCCTCCATCACCTGAAACAGCTTTAATAGCTCTTAAACCATGATAAACAGCAACATTACAAATAGATCTCCAATTTTTAAGTGGCATTTTATATTTTTAACTCCTTCAACATATTAATTCTTGTATTTACTATTAAAAAGTAGTTTATCTATTTATAAATTTAACTCCTTCAACCTCTTAATTCTTGCATCCACATTTGGATGTGTAGAAAATAAACTCATTAAACTTTTTTTAGTAAAAGGATTTACAATAAATATATGTTGAGTTGCTTGATTTCCAAACATTAATGGATTATGTTTAACATTTGCATGTAATTTTTCAAGCGCACTTGCTAATCCTTTAGTATTATGAACAATTCTAGCTCCTGTTTCATCAGCAATAAATTCTCTACTCCTACTAATAGCTAGTTGAATTATAGTTGCAGTAATAGGAGCAATTATAGCCAAGGCTAATAACTCAAACATATTTCCATTACCATCATTTCTACCATAACCTCCAAAAATAGCTCCCCATCTAGCCATAAAAGCAATATAAGAAATAACTCCTGCAATAGTTCCAGCTATAGTTGAGATTAAAATATCTCTATTTCTAACATGTGCAATTTCATGAGCAATAACACCTTCTAATTCTTCATCATTTAATAATTCTAACACTCCTTGAGTAGCTGCAACAGCGGCATGTTTAGGATTTCTACCTGTGGCAAAAGCATTTGGACTTTCAGTAGGAATAATATAAACTCTAGGCATAGGAACATTAGCTTTTTCTTTAACTTCTTTAACGATTTTATACAATCTAGAATCTTTATCTTTAACTTCCTTAGCCTTATACATCATAAGCACTAGTTTATCACTAAACCAGTAACTTCCAACATTCATAACTAAAACAAAAATTCCAGCAAAGATTAATCCACCTTTACCAAAAAAACTTCCAATAACTAACAAAATACTTGTTAAAATTCCTAATAACAATACTGTTTTTATTTGATTTCCAAACATAATAAAATATAGAAAAATAAAACTTAAAAACCTACCTACTTTCACCATAGACTACTAAAAAATAGTAACATTTAAATACTCTAAAAATTTTTAAAATTTTATGATAAGGCTAAACAGAAGAAGGGTAGAAGTTGATGGAAGTAAAATAATTGTAGATGGATATGAATATGATAGAAAGTTAGGTGATTTGCCAATTTCTGAAGGAGCATCTCCAGGAGAATATGCTCTTGTTTTTATTAATGATGAAGCTAGAGATGCTTTATCAATGCAACAACAACTTAATGGTTTAAAATTTTATCCTATGAATAGAAGAGCATTAGAACAAGGATTGCCTTTGGCAAGAGTAAAAGATTTTACTCCTTTTCATAGAAATGTTAATCTTGCTTTGCAGGAAAAAGGAGTTTTATATGATGCTTCTGGAAATCTAATTAATGGAGAAAGATTGGCAGAAGTTGGAAATGCTGTAAATAATGCTTGGGTTTATTTAAATGATGGATATAAACAATCTACTCCAGGAAACAAAGGATTTTTAGATCTAGACTTAGTACATGTTGCAGGTTTTGATGGAGAAAAACCTATTGTAGAACACCAACCTTTAGAAGAATGTGTTGTTGATTGTTGGGCAGATACAGAAGAAGTTAATGAACAAGGTTATTATACTAAAAAAGCACCTATTCAAAAATTTGAGCAGGGAAAAACAGTTTATGTATGGGAACCTCTTGCAGGAAGAGTCGCGAGGTTCAGTGCGGGTTCCTTTTGGGCTTTCCTGAATTGTCTTAGGAATCCTCTGTACTCGGTTGCTTCGCTCGGGGGTTTTTTACGTGCCGAAGGCACCGCGCCAGAAAATACAAGGAGAAAATAGATAAAATGGGAAAAACAAAACTTCCAGCAACAGAAAGGGTAGTTAGTTATGTAGAACCCTCTACAGGATATTGGGTAATTCCTTCTGAAAAAGGAGATATAGCATTAGCACAAAATTTACTTCCTTCTATGACTCAAGAACAAGCTGCAAGATATACTCATGAAGAAAGGTTTCATCCTATGTCAGTACCAGAACATTTTGAGTTAATTGGAAATTTATATTTATTAAGAGAAACAGGAGGAGAAGTTGAAGATGCAAGACAATTCTTAAGAACAGCACTTAGAAATGATTTCCCACTAACATTGACAAGATTATCATATCAACCTCAAGAAAATGATAGAATTATTCATGGTTATGGAACTGATGCTCCTATAGAACACCAAGTAGATTTAGTTGGAGATAGTGGAAATGTTTTAGAGGTATTATCTCAGGAAGATTCTTTAGCTTTAACAGGAAAAACTCCGGAAGAAGTTGCAGAACTAATGCAATACATAAATGGAACTCCTGCATATGTTTGGAGATTGGGTAAAAAACCCCAATCAGTTGATGAAAGAGTCGCGGGGTTCATTGCGGATTCCAGTAGGGCGCTCCTGAGTTGTGTTAGGTATCCTCGGGTCTCGAGGGCTTCGCTCGGGGTAAAAAATCTATAACCCGTAGGGTCGCGTTCGAAAATCTCTATTAAGAAAAATATAAAAATTATTACTATTTCTAAATTTATGTCCTAAATTATCTAGAGATTTTCTCCTAAGAAAAATCAATGAAAGGTAATAACTTGGGCTACATGCATATTCATTAAAGCATAGACGATTTAAGTCCAAATGCTGATGAAATACAATAACAATATCTAGTAATAATGATGGACCTTGGGAAAGTTTTGAATGAATGTTAAAGTTATGGTGAGACTTGATGGGTATGCTAACAACTGTCGCGAGGTTCAATGCGAATTCCAATAGGGCTAACCTGAATTGTAATAGGAATCCTCAGAACTCGAAATTTAACTTAAAAATTAAACGAGAATGCTTCGCTCGGAATAACTCAAGATAGGACATTTTTATAATGAAATCATATAAAAACTTATATCCAAAAATTTATTATTACAAAAATTTAGAATTGGCTTTTAAGAAAGCTAAAAGGAACAAAAGCTTTATGCCTTATGTTGTTAAGTTTGAAGAAAATTTAGAAAATGAGTTAAAACAATTACAAAAAGAATTAAAATCACAAACTTACAAACCAAGAAAATTAAAAAGATTCATAATAAGAGATCCTAAAACAAGAACAATTCATGCATCTTCTTTCAGAGACAGGATTATTTATCATGCTTTATGCAACATTATAGAACCTATCTTTGATAAAACTTTTATTCATGATTCTTATGCTAGCAGATTAAATAAGGGAATTCATAGGGCTGTAGAAAGGTTTGATAAATTTAAAAGAAAAGTTTCCAAAAATGGAAGACTAGTTAGTAACTTCTACAATAAAAATAATATTATTGGCTATGTTCTTAAAGCAGATATTAAACATTATTTTGATACAGTGGATCATAAGATTCTATTAAACATCATAAAAAGAAAAATAAAAGATAAAAAAATAATTTTATTAATTCAAAAAATATTAAATAATTTTGACACAAAAATAAAAGGAAGTGGTATGCCTTTAGGAAATTTAACCTCTCAATTTTTTGCTAATGTTTATTTAAATGAATTAGATTATTTTATTAAACACAAACTAAAAGCTAAATATTATATAAGGTAGGTAGATGATTTTGTTATTTTACATTCAAATAGAAAAGTTCTAGAAATTTACAAAAGTAAAGTAAGTAAATACCTTAATTATCTTAAAGTAGAGTTACATCCAGATAAGTCAGATATATTACCTTTAAGAAACGGAATAACTTTTCTTGGCTATAGAATTTTTTATCATTATAAATCATTAAGAAAAAGCAATTTAAGAAAATTCAAAAAAAATTTTAAAGAAAAATTAAACTTGCTAAAAACACAAGAAAATTATGAAAAAATTTTAAGTAGTTTACAAGGGTGGTTTGGCTATGCAATATGGGCCAATACATATGGATTTAGAAAGAAAATTATTGAACAAGTAGAGAATAAACTCAATTAATAAAAACCTACCGATATATTTAAATAATAGTTTTTCATTATCTATTTTTTAGAGGTGATTTAATGGCAGCAGAAGCTTGGGCAATCAATATGCTTGGTATTGTTTTTTCAATTGTAGCAGCTTTATTCATAATTGTCAAAATCCTTCCA